>DVKN01000186.1 GCA_018716005.1 Candidatus Scatomorpha stercoravium | reverse complement strand
CTGAAGGAGAACGTCATCATAGGCAAGCTCATCCCCGCCGGCAGCGGCCTCACCATGTACCGCGACTTCGAGATGGAGACCGACGAGGAGAACACCGACGAGGCTGACTATGTCGACCTCTCCGCCCTCGTGAACCGCTCCAACGCCCTCTAAAATCACCCGCGCAGCCGCCCGGCCCTTCCCGCCGGGCGGCTTTTTTCGCCGTATTGCGACGTTATCCTTGAAATATCCACGGGTGTATATTATTATTAACCATGTATGGATGCAAAGGGGGACGGCATATGGAGAGGGAGCACGAGGCCGCGCCGCGCGAGCTGAAGCGGGCGCTCATACTCGCGGCGGCCATCATATTCGCGGCCTTCGCGGCCTTCGCGGCGGCACTCGCGGAGACTGGGCTCTTCACCCGGCTCGAGGTGGGCTTTACGGCGGGGGAGACGGAGAGCCTAGTGTACGTGCAGCCGGGGGAGACGGCGCCCTTCGATGCGGCGGAGCTGCCCGCAGGGACGCGGCTGCTCTGCTGGCTGGGGCCGGACGGCGCCGAGGCGGACACGGAGGCGGCGCTCTATGAGGACGCGAGCTTCACGGCGCTGCTGGGCCCGGCCCTCGCCCCGGCGATGGAGCCCTGGCTCGAGCGGGACGAAAACGGCTTCGCCCTGCCGGACGAGCCCGTGACCGGCGCCGAGGCCGCCCGGGGCGCGGCGGCCATGTTCGCGTCCGAGGTTGACATAACAGCGCTGGAGAGGCTGGACACCGTGTCCGAGGCCCAGCTCGCCTCGGCGCTCGAGGGCTTCTTCGCGCCGGGGGCGCTGGACTATCTGGACGGCGCGGAGCCCATGACGCGCATCGAGGCGGCGGGGGCGCTGTACACGCTCTACATGGACTCGCTCTACGGCGAGGCCTGGGGCTTCGACGCCGTGTACCGCGTGGCCGCGCCAGACCTCGACCCCATGCGCGAGGGCGCGGGCTGCCTCGCCGCCTGCCTCGCGGGGGAGGAGCGGCAGTACGCCGAGGGCATCTGCTTCATAGACGGGTACCAGTACCGCGCGGATGAGACGGGCCTCTTTATCATGGACGAGGAGGCGGACGGCCTTTATTACGGCCCGGACGGGCGCTATACGAGCGGGGATAAGGAGCTCGACGCCCTCGTCGCCGCGGCGCTCCGGCCCATATGCGCGGAGTATGAGACGCGCGGCGAGATGCTGCGCGCGGCCTACATATATGTGCGCGACGAGTTCGACTACCTGCGCCGGCACTATTACGGCGTCGGGGCCGAGGGCTGGCAGACAGAAGAGGCGAAGACGATGCTCGCGACCCGTCGCGGGAACTGCTATAACTACGCGGCCGCCTTCTGGGCGCTCGCGCGCGGCCTGGGCTACGACGCGGCGGCCGTGGCCGGCACAGTGGGCTGGGAGCGCTCGCTGCACGGCTGGGTCATAATGTACGACGAGGAGGGCGAGCGCGTGGTCTATGACGTCGAGCTCGAGATGGCCTACCGCTATCAGCGCGGCCTCATGGACACGGACCTCTACGCCATGTACCCGGCGGACACCGAATGGTGGCACTATGTATACGGAGAACAGTACGAATGAGTTTTGACAGTCCGGTATTCCTGTTTTTCTTCCTCCCGGCGCTATTGATACTGGAGGCGCTCATACGGCCCGTGAAGGCCAGGAACGCCCTCCTCTGCGCGGCGGGGCTCATATTCTACGCCTTCGGCGAGCTCTGGGCGCTCGCGCTGCTGATTGTCTCGGCGCTGGTGAACTGGCTCCTGGGCCTTGCGGCGATGCGCTCGGCGCGCTGGGCGGTGCCCGCGGCGGCCGTGCTGAACCTCGGCCTGCTCGCGGTGACGAAGTACCTCGGCTTCTTCGGCGAGGGGCTCGCGCTCGTGGGGCTGAACGTGAACCTGCCGGCCATCCTCGCGCCGGCGGGCGTGAGCTTTTTCACCTTCAAGGGCATCAGCTATGTGGCGGACGCAAAGCGCGACCCGGCGAACGGGACGCGCAGCTTTTTCGCGGCGCTCTTCTACATATCCTTCCTGCCCGAGGTGATGAGCGGCCCGCTCACGCGCTTTTCCGCCTTCGCCTCGCGGCTCGATGAGCGGCGGCGCAGCTGGACGGACGCCGCGGAGGGCCTGCGGCGCTTCGCCCTCGGCCTCGCGAAGAAGCTCATACTCTCCGGGGCCATGGCCGCGGCGGCGGACGCCGCGTACGGCGCGGGCGCGGCGATGGACGCGCGCGTCGCGTGGCTGGGAGCGGTTGCCTATACCTTGCAGCTCTACTTCGACTTCTCGGGCTACAGCGACATGGCCTGCGGCCTCGGCAGGGCGCTGGGCTTCAAATGCGCGGAGAACTTCGACCACCCCTACGCGGCGGTGAGCATCACGGATTTCTGGCGGCGCTGGCACATCTCGCTCTCGCTCTGGTTCAGGGACTACCTCTACATCCCCCTCGGCGGCTCGCGGCGGGGGAAATGGCGCACCGCGGCCAACAAGGCCGTTGTCTTCGTCCTCTGCGGCCTCTGGCACGGGGCGAACATGACCTACGTGGTCTGGGGCGCGTGGCACGCGCTGCTCTCCGCGCTCGAGAGCCTTAAAGTGCTCGACACGGCGCGCTGGAGGAAGACCGCCGCCGGGCGCGCGCTCTCGCGCGCATATACGCTGCTCGCGGTGACGCTGGGCTTCGCCATGTTCCGCGCGGAGAGCGTCTCGCAGGGCTTTGCGCTCATCGCGGCGATGTTCACGGGCTGGGACTTCACCCACGCCGGGAGCGTGCTCTTAGAGGGCGCGCTGGGCGGCTGGACGCTCTTCGCGCTCGCGCTCTGCTGCGTGGGCTCCTTCCCGGTGCTTCAGGCGGCAAAGCGCCGCCTCAGCGGCAGGGCGCTCGCCGCGGGCGAGTGCGCGGGCTATGTCTCGGCGCTCGCGCTCACGGCGCTCTGCTTCGCCGCGCTCGCGAGCGGGGGCTTCGCGCCCTTTATATACTTCCAATTCTGAGCGGGGGGCCGGAAAATGGGAAAGGCTAAAAGGATAGTTCTCATCGCGCTTTTCGCGCTGCTTGCCGCGGCGCTCGCGCTGCTGATTGCGGCCCGGCTGGGGGCCTTCTCGGGCGAGACGCTCGTATTCGACGTGGACGGGAAGGAGACCGTGCTCGAGGTGCACAGGGGCGACGTCATAGATGCCTCCGCCCTCGAGGACGCGGGGAGCGGTATGCGCTTCCTCGCCTGGCTGGACGAAAACGGGGAGATAGCCGACGTGACGCTGCCCGTCGAGCGCAGCGCGCGCTATACGGCCCTCACGGCCCCGGCGCTCGCGGGGAGCATGACGCCCTGGCTCGAGTACGACGCTCTCGGGCGCATATTCCCGGACGAGCCCGTGACGGGCGCGGAGCTCGCGCGCGGCCTCGCGGCCTTGTTCGCGCAGGGCGCGGAGTTCCCGGACATGGCGGAGCGCGATACCGTGACGGCCTCGGAGCTCGCCGCAGCGCTCGAGGGGTGCTTCCTCCCGGACGAGCTCGCGGGTATAGAGGGCGATGAGCCGCTGACGAGGCTTGAGTCGGCGCGGATAATCGTCTCCCTCGGCGGCTTCGCGGCCCCCGCGCCGGAGTCCGCCCCCGCGCCGGACCTGGCGGCGGACACGCCGGGCGCGGCGGAGCTCATGCTCTGCGCGGACAGCGAGGGCATGAAGAGCTATACGCCCGGGCCGGTCATAATAGAGGGCTATTTCTACTACGTCGACGAGAGCGGGCTCTTCGTCACGGACGCCGAGGTGGACGGGCTCTACTACGGCGAGGACGGGCGCTGCGCGAGCGAGGACTTCGAGCCGGGCTTCGTCAACATCTCCGGCTACCTCTACTGCGTGGATTCCGAGGGCCGCTTCGTGCTCGACGCGGAGTCGGGCGGGCTCTACTTCGGCCCCGACGGGCGCTATACGAGCGGTAACACCGAGCTCGACGCCCTGGTCGCCGAGGTGCTCGAGCCCATCTGCGCCGAAAACGAGACGCGCGAGGATATGCTCTACGCCGCCTACTGCTACGCCCGGGACGAGTTCGAATACCTCAGGCGCAACTACTATAATATAGGCGCGACCGGCTGGGCCGCCGACGAGGCGTACACGATGTTCTCCACCGGGCGCGGCAACTGCTATAACTACGCGGCCGCCTTCTGGGCGCTCGCGCGCGGCCTCGGCTACGACGCCATCGCCGTGGCGGGGACGCTCGGCTGGGACTATGAGAGCCACGGCTGGGTCGACATTTACGACGAGGACGGCAACCGCCTCACCTATGACTGCGAGACGGAGATGGCCTACCGCCGCGACGGCGAATACGGCAAGGATATGTTCGCCATGCCCTGGTGGTTCGCCGCCGGCTGGAACTATTACTACGGAGTGTGACAATGAAGCGCAGCGGCAAAACATTTATAGCCATATTCCTCATACTCTGCCTCATCCCGAGCCTCGGCATGGCCGTGCTCGGCCCGAGCGGGGCGCGCGCGAACGAGACCGCGCCGCAGAAGCCCTCGCTCACCGAGCGGGACGGGACGCTCAATACGGAGCTCCTCGCCGACACGGCTGACTATCTCAACGAGAGCTTCGCCCTCCGCCAGGAGCTCATTACGCTCTGGGCGAGGGTGGAGGCGCTCTTCGGCCAGAGCGCCGAGGACGGCGTCATACTCGGGCGGGACGGCTGGCTCTTCTACGCCGACGAGCTCGCCGATTACACGGGCACGGAGCCCATGACGGAGCGGGAGCTCTTCTCCGCCGCGAGGAACCTCGCCCTCATGTCCGAATACGCCGGAAGCCTGGGCGCGGACTTTGTCTTCACCATCGCGCCCAATAAGAGCTCGCTCTACGGCGAACATATGCCGGACTATTCCCGCACGGGCGCGCCCACGGACGCAGAGCGGCTGGCGGATGAGCTCGCGCGCCAGGGCGTGAAGTATGCGGACCTCTTCCCGCTCTTCGCAGCCTCGGACGAGACGCTCTACTTCGAGCACGACTCGCACTGGACCTCCCGCGGCGCGGCCATGGCGGCCGACGCCATAAACGCCGCCCTCGGCGCGGCGAGCGATTACGCCTCGGGCTACGAGCATGAGCTCCGCGCGCACTCCGGCGACCTCTACGAGATGCTCTATCCCGCGGCCGCCGACACCGAGACGGACGCGGCCCCCGTGAACATCCCCTTCACCGAGCCGGAGGGCACGAGGCCGGACTCCATCACGATAGAGACCGCCGGCGCGGGCGAGGGGACGCTCCTCATGTTCCGGGACTCCTTCGGCGAGCTGCTCTACCCCTTCATGGCTGCGAGCTGGGGTACGGCGCGCTTTTCGCGCCAGGCAGCCTACGATCTCACCGCGGCGGAGGAACTTTCCGCGGACGCGGTCGTCATAGAGATAGTTGAGCGCAACCTCTCCTGGCTCTATGAGCAGCCGGCCGTCTTCCCGGCGCCGGAGCGCGATATCGACGCCGCCGGGGCCCAAAGCGGCGAAGCCTCGCTCTCCGCCGACGGCGCGTCGGAGGGATATCACTCCGTATCGGGGACGATTTCCGGCGAGATAGACGTTGATTCTCGCGTCTTCATAGGGTATAATGGCCGTTGGTACGAGGCGCTGCTCACCCCCGGCGGTTTCGCCGCCGAGCTGCCCGGCGAGGGCGGCGGGGAATATGAGCTGCTCTGGTACGCCGGCGGCGCGGCCCGCTCCGCGTCCGTAAACCTTTGAAATCAGGAGAAGATGAACATGAAGAAAGCACTCACAGTCCTGCTCGCGGCCCTGCTGGCCCTCTCGCTCGCGGCCTGCGGCGACGCCGGGACCGAGCCCACCGCCGCCCCCACCGAGGAGCCGGCCGCCACTGAGCCCGCCGCTACCGAGCCCGCCGCCGAGCCCGAGGAGACCGAGCCCGCCGCCGAGCCGGAGGACAGCCTCCTCGAGACCGCCAAGACCTTCGAGGGAGCGGACGTGAACGAGCTCATAGCCGCCATCGGCGAGCCCGAGAGCAGCGACTACGCCCCCAGCTGCCTGGGCGAGGGCGAGGACGGCAACCTCTACTACGACGGCTTCACCGTGTACACCTACCGCGACACCGACGGGACGGAGACTGTGAACTACGTCGAATAAGAAAGCGTGACGCGCATGAGTAAAAAAGCCAAGATAACGCTGATAATCTGCCTCGCGGCCCTGCCGCTTATACTTATCGCGGCCTTTTTGCTGGCAGCGCTTCCCTACATCAACGCGGCCTCCTCCATGCCGGAGGGGGCCTCGCTCTCTTTCCTCGACCTCGGCGGGGGCGAATACGCCCTCGAGTGGACGGCGAGCCCGGACGCCGCGAGGTATTACCTCAGCATCGACGGCGGCGAGCGCTCGGAGCCGCTCACGGAGAACGCCGCGGACGTCGGCCCGCTCTCCGAGGGCGAGCACAGCTTCACGGTGACGCCGCTGGGCAGCTGGAAGCTGTTCGGGAAAGAGTACTTCCGCGAGGGCGAAAGCGTCACGGTGACGGTGCCCCTCGTGAGCCCGGAGGCGCCCGAGGCGGAGTGGATACCCGACGAGGACGCGGGGACGCTCAGCGTCGAGGCCGAGCCCCTGGTGGGACGGAGCTACGAGCTGCGGATAATCGACGCCGGCGGCGAGCGCCCGCTCGACTCGACCCTCGCGGACGGCGAGCTCGGCGTGAGCTTCGGCGAGGACGGGGACCTGCCCATGCCGGAATACGAAACGCCGTACAGATTCTGCCTGCGCGCCGTCGTGAACGGGCAGCAGTATGAGATAACCGGCCCGGCGGGGGAGGAGTATACGCTCAAGCGCGAGGCCCTGCTGCCGGACACGAGCAGCCTTACGTCGGAGGAGCTAGGCGAGAACCGCTACGCCCTCAGCTGGACGGAGGCCAAGGGCGACTGGTACGAAATACAGTATTCGGACGGCGGCGAGTGGGAGACGCTCGCTACCGTGGAGTGCACGGAGGAGCTGCGCTATGAGACGGAGGCCCTGCGGAGCGTATGGGATTACAGCTTCCGCGTAATGGGCGCCGACGAGGGCGCAGAAGAGGGCGAATACGTCTCGGAAAGCGACGTAATCGACGTGACAACCGAGCTTTCGCCGCTGTATTGTACGATATGGCCGCTGATGGAACTCCCGCTCTACGAGAGCGCGGACGCGGAGAGCGAGACTCTCGCGAGCGTCCCGGCCGCGTCGACGCTGTGCGTACTCGCTGAGGAGGACGGCTTCTTCCGCGTGCGATATGGCGAAACGTACGGCTATCTGAGCAGCAGCTACTGCATGATAAACCTGCCCGAATACATGGGCAAGCTCATCGGCTACGACATCACGAACAGCTATGCGAGCAAGTACGCCGTCCACGGATACGAGATTCCCGAGGTCACCGGCGAGGTCGTAAAGGGCTACGAGCACGTCTGCCTCGCCGAGGGCGTGTACCTCGCTCCGTACCTCTACCCCTGCTGCGAAAAGCTCTATACGGCCGCGAACGCCGCCCTCGAGCAGGGCTACCGCCTCAAGATTTACGACTCCTACCGCCCCAACCAGGCCACCGTCGACATATACAACAAGGCTGAGCTCATGACGAACCAGCCCGTGCCCGAGCTCGACATATACGGCGAGGTGCCCGAGGAGCTGCCCGAGCTCGCCGAGGGGCAGACGCTCACCTACCGTATGCTCTGGGAGGACGGCACGTACGGTTTGCCGAACTTCCTCGCCAAGGGCGGCTCGATGCACAACATGGGCATAGCCCTCGACCTCACGCTCGAGCGCGTGGATTCCGGCGAGGAGCTCGAGATGCAGAGCGATATGCACGACCTGAGCATATACTCGGTCATAAACCGGGACAACGACGAGGCGCTTATACTGGATAATATCATGAAAGCGGCCGGATTCGGCGGCTTAACGAGCGAATGGTGGCACTTCCAGGACAACGAGACAAGGAAGAACCTGAGCCTCAACACCTATATGTGGGCCGGCGTGAGCATAGAGGGCTGGCACGCCTCGGACGGCGAGTGGTATTACCTCGACTCGCTCGGGACGGTCACCGAGCGCGCGGAGCGCGGCGAAGAGGCTTGACAAGGCCCGCGGCGTCGGGTAGAATATTTCGCGGAATTACCGCCGGAGGACTGCGTGTCGCAATACGCACGGTCGGATAAGGCGGCGGGTGCGCCCGGGTTATTTTAGGATAGCCGGGCGCACATTTTTTGCAGAGAGAGGTAGATTTACCATGCGGGGCGACTCCACGGAGCTCTTTTCGAGAACTGCGCCGGGCCGGCTCTTCTTCATAGCGGCGCTGCCGGGCGCGGTCAGCATGCTGGCCTCGGCGCTCTACCAGCTGCTCGACGGCATCTTCGTCGGGCACTATCTGGGCGACACGCCCTTCGCGGCGCTGAACCTCGCCATGCCCTTCGTCATTATCAACTTCGCCCTCGCCGACCTCATTGGCGTGGGCTCGGCCGTACCTATTTCAGTAAATCTGGGCCGCGGCGAGAGGCGCGAGGCGGACAACATCTTCACCTGCGCGAGCCTGCTTATCGTGCTCTCCGGCGTCATGATGGGCGCCGTGCTCTACGCCGCCGCGCCCTGGCTCATGACCGCGATGGGCGCGGAGGGCGAGTTCGCCGAGCTCGCCACGACGTACTTAAGAGTGTACGCAATCTGCTCGCCGGTGACGACCATCGTCTTCGCGGCGGACAATTACCTGCGCATCTGCGGCTACATCCGCGGCAGCATGTGCCTGAACCTGCTCATGAGCGCGCTGTCCGGCGTGCTCGAATTCCTGTTCCTGGGTGTGTTCGGCTTCGGGATATGGGGCGCTGCGGGCGCGACCTGCGCCGGCATGGCCGTCTGCGCTGTGATTGCCTACGTGCCCTTCTTCCGCGGGAAGGCGCTCTTAAAGTTCGTGAAACCACGATTTTCAGGCAAAATGCTGCGCGAAATCATCGCCTGCGGCAGCCCGAATTTCCTGAACAACATCGCCGGGCGAATCACGAGCATCATCATGAACTTCATCCTCGTCCGCATGGGCGGCGAGACGGCCGTGAGCGTGTACGGCATATTGATGTACGCAGATGGATTTGTGCAGCCGCTGCTCTACGGTATGTGCGATTCGCTCCAGCCCGCGGTCGGCTACAACTGGGGCGCGCGGAGCTTTTCGCGCGTACGAGCAATTGAACGCTGCTGCTTCCGCGCGGCGGCGGTCGTCTCCCTCGCGTCGGCGGCCGTCATCGCGGTTTTCCCGGAAACGGTGACGCGGCTCTTCATGTCCGAGCCCGGAAGCGAGGCGTTGGAGATGAGCTGCGCGGCGCTTCGCCTGTTCGCTTTGACGTACATCACACGCTGGTACTCCTTCGCCACGCAGAGCTATATGCTCGCCGTCGAGAGGCCCCTCGCGGCCTCGCTTATCTCCGTCGCGACCGCGCTCGTGTTCCCCGTCGCCCTCCTCGCCGCCCTCTGGCCCTTCGGCCTCACCGGCATCTGGCTGAACTTCCCCCTTACCAGCCTGGCCGCCGCCCTCCTCTCCGCCGCCATCCTCCATACCCTCCGCCCCATACTGAACAAACCGGACTGCGAATAGACGAATGCACAGTTAAACTGGATACAACGAAGCAAGCAGCCTCGTTAGCGCCGCCGAATTGCGCAGATATGCCCGGGAATCCGCGGATTCCCGGGCATCAAATTATTTAGGCCCAAAGGGGGTGAGGGTTTGGGGGAGGATTATCCAGGCTATCAGGCGGGCGGCGGCTGGCGCTCATGCTCATCACTCCTTCGGCCTGATTATGCCATGCGCGCATACGCCGGGCGAGTTTGGCGGCATATTCATGCGGAAACTCAGAAAATTTACGGAAAAAGCCTTTACTCGGGACGCTCGAGGTGATATTATATCTCTGCCAAAATAATAACACGGGAGGCATTCACTATGCACTGCACCAGAAATGTGACGTCCGACCTCGTCTGGGTGGGCGCGGACGACAGGCGGCTCGCTTTCTTCGAGGGCGTCTACGGCGTGCCCGACGGCGTCTCCTATAACTCCTACCTGCTCCTCGACGAGAAGACCGTGCTGCTCGACACCGTCGACAAGGCCGTGGCGCACAACTTCTTCGAGAACGTCGCCTACGCCCTCGGCGGGCGCAAGCTCGACTACCTCGTCGTACATCACATGGAGCCCGACCACGCCGCGACGATAGAGGACATCGCCATCCGCTACCCCGAGGCGAAGATAGTCTGCAACGCCAAGATCCGCGACATGCTCGCGCGCTTTTTCCCGACCGACCTCTCCGCGCGCATCCACCTCGTGAAGGAGGGCGACACGCTCAGCACCGGCCGCCACAACTTCACCTTTGTGATGGCCCCCATGGTCCACTGGCCCGAGGTCATGATGAGCTACGACACGACCGACGGCATCCTCTTCTCGGCGGACGCCTTCGGTTCCTTCGGCGCGCTCAACGGGCGCATCTTCTCCGACGAGTGCGACTTCATGGGCGAGTACCTCGACGAGGCGAGGCGCTACTACACCAACATCGTGGGCAAGTACGGCCCGCAGGTGCAGGCCGTGCTGCGCAAGGCCTCCGGGCTCGAGATCAACTATGTCTGCCCGCTGCACAGCTTCGTCTGGCGGAGCGGCTTTGGCGACTTCCTCGAGAAGTACGTCCAGTGGTCGAGCTACACGCCCGAGGTCAACGGCGTGCTCATCGCCTACGCGAGCGTCTACGGGCACACGGAGAACGCCGCGAACATCCTCGCCGCCAAGCTCTCCGACCGCGGCGTGAAGGTCAAGATGTACGACACCTCCGTCACGCCCTCGAGCTATATACTCTCCGACGCCTTCAAGTACAGCCACCTCGTGTTCGCCGCGACGACCTATAACGCCGGCGTGTTCGTCACGATGGAGCAGCTTCTGCACGAGATCGTGAACCACAACCTGCAAAACCGCAAGGTCGCGCTCATCGAGAACGGCTCCTGGGCGCCCACGAGCGGCGGCCTCATGAAGCAGCTGCTCAGCTCCCTCAAGGGCACCGAGTTCATCGGCGATACCCTCACCGTAAAGAGCGCCCTCGCCGAGGACCAGCTCGCCGGGCTCGACGCGCTCGCCGACGCCATCGCCGCCGACGTGCTGCCGCCGAAGCCCGCGCCGGTCGAGGTCAAGACCAGCACCGAGAGCGGCATGGACGGCGTCTTTGAGGTCGACAACAAGGCCTTCAACAAGTTCAGCTACGGCTGCGAGATCCTCACCACCCGCGTGGACGGCAAGGACTACGGCTGCGTCATCAACACCGCCGGTCAGATAACCTCCTCCGACCCGAAGAAGATCACGATAAGCTGCATCAAGGCCAACCACACCTGCGACATGGTAGCGAAGGCCGGCATCTTCAACATCAGCATCCTCACCGAGGACGCCCCCTACGACACCTTCAAGCACTTCGGCTTCCAGTCCGGACGCGACGTGGACAAGTTCGCCGACTGGCCGGACGAGCTCCGCACGCAGAACGGCGTGCGCTATATAGGCCAGCACACCAACGCCGTGCTCAGCGCGCGCGTCATCGATTCGCGCGACTGCGGCACCCAGATGCTCTACATCGCCGAGGTCGTGGAGGCGCACGTCCTCTCCGACAAGCCGAGCTGCACCTACAGCTACTACCACGCGCACATCAAGCCCAAGAAGCAGCCCGCCGCCCCGACCGTCGAGGGCTGGATCTGCAAGGTCTGCGGCTACTTCTACGAGGGCGCGGAGCTGCCCGCCGACTTCGTCTGCCCGCTCTGCAAGCACGGCCCCGAGGACTTCGAGCACTATGTGCCCGCCGTCGTCAACAAGAAGAAGGGCTGGCTCTGCACCGTCTGCGGCTACTTCTACGAGGGCGAGGAGCTCCCCGCGGACTACGTCTGCCCGATCTGCCACCACGGCGCGGACGCCTTCGAGAGAGCCGAGCAGTAATCGAGCGGCGTAATAGAATTGGCAAGCAATAGAAAAGTAAAGGGCCTCTCGGTTCACACCCGAGAGGCCCTTTAAGTTGTTCCAAAAAGCTTTGGTCAATACCCCGCGCGGCAACCACTGAAAACGAACTCCCGCGGGGCGCGCTTGCAGCGAGAAAATATAGCTTGACATATCGTAAAAAGTATATTAAAATGTTCAAGCTGACTTAGGGGAATAGCTCAGTTGGCAGAGCGACGGTCTCCAAAACCGTAGGCCGAGGGTTCGAAACCTTCTTCCCCTGCCACGCCCGGCTTTTGCCGGGCGTGTTTTTTGCTGTCCGGCGGCACTCACCGTTGACTGATTTGCAAAATCGGTATATTATTATAAGGTATGGCGGTTGACCGCCCGGCAGGCCGCATAGAATCCGGCCGCGCGCCGTATACGTTTGGAGGATGGAAACTATGTCCGGTGTTATTTCACGGGGTGTACGGGCCCCGATTGTCCGTGAGGGCGACGATATTGTCGCGGTCGTGGTCGAGAGCGTGCTCGCCGCCATGAAGGAAGACGGCTTCGAGCTGCACGACCGCGACGTAGTAGCTGTCACCGAGAGCGTCGTCGCCCGCGCGGACGGCAACTACGCCTCCGTCGCGGATATCGCGGCGGACGTCAGGAAGAAGCTCGGCGGCGGCACTGTCGGCGTCGTATTCCCGATACTCTCCCGCAACCGCTTCGCCATATGCCTGCGCGGCATAGCCATGGGCGCGAAGAAGGTCGTGCTCCAGCTCAGCTACCCGAGCGACGAGGTCGGCAACCACCTCTTCGACGAGGACGCGCTCGACGCCGCGGGCGTCGACCCCTGGCGCGACGTGCTGACGCTCGAGCAGTACCGCGAGAAGTTCGGCTACGTGAAGCACCCCTTCACCGGCGTGGACTATGTCGAGTACTACGAGCAGGTCGTGCGCGAGGCGGGGGCCGAGTGCGAGATAATCTTCGCGAACCGCCCCGAGGCCATCGTGAGCCGCGCAAAGAACGTCCTCTGCTGCGATATCCACACGCGCGAGCGCACCCGCAGGCACGTCCTGGCCGCGGGCGGCGAGACGGTGCTGACCCTCTGCGACCTCCTCAACGAGAGCGTGGACGGCTCCGGCTGGTGCCAGTTCGGCCTCCTCGGCTCCAACAAGGCCACCGAGGACAAGGTCAAGCTCTTCCCGAAGAACGCCCAGGCCGTCGCGGACGGCATCCAGCGCGAGCTCACCGCGCGCACGGGCGCGAAGGTCGAGGCCATGGTCTACGGCGACGGCGCGTTCAAGGACCCGTCGGGCAAGATATGGGAGCTGGCTGACCCGGTCGTGAGCCCCGGCTTCACCGAGGGCCTGCGCGGCGTCCCCAACGAGCTCAAGCTCAAGTACCTCGCGGACAACGATTTCGCCGCCCTCTCCGGCGAGGAGCTGCGAGAGGCCATAAAGGGCTCTATCCGCGCGAAGGACGCCGACCTCAAGGGCCAGATGGCCAGCGAGGGCACGACGCCGAGGCAGCTCACCGACCTCATCGGCTCGCTCTGCGACCTCACCAGCGGCAGCGGCGACAAGGGTACGCCCGTCATCGTCGTGCAGAACTACTTCAAGAACTACGCGGAGGCCTGATTAAGCTCTCAGGGAGGGACGGCGTATGAAATGCCCCAGCTGCGGCCGCGAGGTCGTCATAGCGACGGATCTGTGCCCCTGGTGCGGATACCGGTATGAATTCGACGGCAGCATAGAGCGCAGCACGCCCCCGGCGGGCGAGGAATCCGACCCCGCCGTCGAGCACGAGAGGCGGCGCTGGAGGCTCCACCGCGCCCGCGGGACGAAGCGCACGGGCGCCCCCGGCAGGGACTGGACCGAGGCCGGCGTCTTCCGGGACGGCGGCGGGAGCCCGGCGCGGGAGAAGGGCCGCCCGTCCGCGAGGGGAGGGGCCGGACGCCCCGCCTCCGCCGCGGCGGAGGGCGGCTGGTGCGGCGCGCTGATAAGGGTCATACTCCCGCTGCTCGCGGCGCTGTGCCTCTTCCGGGCCTTCAAGGAGCTCGCCTTCGCCCTGCCCCTGCTCGAGTACTACGGCTACTATGACCCGGCCTTCGGCGCGGCCTACGCCTCCGCTGCGAGGGGCATAGCCTGCGCGCTGAGCGGCGTGCTCGCGATTGCGGCGCGCTCCCGGCTCGCGGCGGGCTCCCGGATGGGGGTCGCGCTAGCCTGCGCGGCGGCCCTGCTCCCCGCGGCGGCCGGGGTGGGCGCGGCGGTATACACGACGCTCTCCACGCGCTACGCCGAGTCGCTCCTGGGCCCGGAGCTCGAGCTCGTCGCCGCCATAGTCTTCTCGGCCGTCAACGCGGCGTATTTCCGGCGTCATCCGGAGCATTTTAACTGAAACGCGGAGCGCCCGGCCATCGGCCGGGCGCTTTTTCCGTCAGTCGTAGGCGTTCTCCGCCTCGACGTGCAGGACGGAGGCGTTCACAGGGTCGATGACGTACTCGTACTCGAGCGCGCCGGAGACGAAGCTCACCTCGTAGAAGACGAGGCCGTCGTCGCGCTCAAAGCTGCTCCTGAGCCGGCTGACCTCTGAGGCGGCGAGGCCCGCGTCGGCGAGGGCGGCGGCCTCGGCGGCGTCGCGGCCTATATAGCCGCTGTCGTTCCAGACGAAGTACCAGACGAGGCCGAGCGCTATGGCGGCGAGGATTATGAGGACGACGGCGATGATTATTATAGTCTTTTTCATGTTTTCCCTCCTTTGCTTGCTGATATTATCTCAGGCGGGAATTAGAGGGCCGTTAAAGCGCGGGAATTTTCTCACTGGCGCGCTTTGGGCCGGGTTTTAATGCGGCTCTAAGAATAATGCGTCATAATTTAGCTGAAGGGAAGTGCGGAAAATGCGCATACTTGTCGTTGAGGACGAGCGCGACCTCAACAGGATAATCGTGAAACGCCTGACCGCCGCGGGCTATACGGCGGACGCCTGCTTCGACGGGGCGGAGGCGCTGGACTATCTCGCGGGGGCGGAGTACGACGCCGCCATATTCGACGTGATGATGCCGCGCATGGACGGCTTTACGGCCGTGCGGCGTATGCGCGAGGGAGGCGACATGACGCCGGTGCTGTTCCTGACGGCGCGCGACGCCGTATCCGACCGCGTGGAGGGGCTCGACCTGGGCGCGAACGACTACCTCGTGAAGCCCTTTTCCTTCGACGAGCTCCTCGCGAGGATACGGGCCATGACCCGCAAGAGCGCCGGGGCGGCGACGAGCCGCTTTACCTGCGGCGACCTCGTGCTCGACGAGGCGGCGCACTCCGTCACGCGCGCGGGGGAGAAGATAGAGCTCTCGGCGAAGGAGTTCGCCGTGCTCAACTGCCTCATACGCAACAAGGGCTCCGTGCTCTCGCGCGAGACGATAGAGAACAGCGTCTGGAACTACGACTGGGAGGGCGGCACGAACGTCGTCGACGTCTACATGAGCTACCTGCGCCGGAAGATAGACGCGGGCTATGACAGGAAGCTCATCCACACCGTGCGCGGCGTGGGCTGGGTGCTGAGGGAAGACGCATGAGGTTCCTCTCCATAAAGACGCGCGTGACGATATATTTCACGCTCATGATGCTGCTCATAGTGGGCCTCGTGCTCGGCACGATACTCATAGCCGGGCGGGGCGTGATATCGGGGAGCGCGGAGGGCACGCTCATAGACGCCGTGCACGACGAGATAGACGACATAGAGTACAAGGACGGCTACCTCGACCTCGACGAGCTGGACTTCCACCGGCACAACGTCTACATCCAGGTCTACGGCGCGGACGGCGCGCTCATAGGCGGGGCGGGGATGAGCGTCTTCGCGGGCTCGGACAGCTTCCGCAACGGCGAAATACGCCCGGTGACGATGGAGGGGGAGGAGTACTTCGTCTACGACCTCTTCGTGCCCGACGACTACGGCGGCGTGTGGCTGCGCGGCGTCACCGCGGCGGACAACAACTTCTCCGCCGCGCGCGTCATAACCATACTCGCGCTCATACTCCTGCCCGTGCTCGTCGTCATAACCGCCGTCATAGGCTGGTTCATCGCCCGCCACGCCTTTAAGCCCGTGCGCCAGATAACGGACACCGTCGACGCCATAAACGACGGCGCCGACCTCACGGCCCGCATCGGCCTCCTGCGCGGGCGGGACGAGATACACCGCCTGGCCGCGACCTTCGACCGGATGTTCGACCGGCTCGAGCGGAGCTTCGACGCCGAGAAGCGCTTCGCCTCCGACGCCTCGCATGAGCTGCGCACGCCCGTGGCCATTATCCTCGCCGAGTGCGAGTACGCGCGGCAGAACGCGAAGACCGCGGAGGACTACGCCGAGAGCCTCGAGGTAGTCGAGAGGCAGGGCCGGCGCATGAACGGGATAATAAACCAGCTCCTGAGCATAACCCGCCTCGACCAGGGTACGCAGCGCATAAGCCGCGAGGAGGCAGACTTCTCTGAGCTCGCCGGCGTCGTGACGGACGAGACGGCGCGCGCGTCCGGCAAGAGCCTCGCCGTCACGAAGGATATACGCCCCGGCATACGCGCCGAGATAGACGTGGGCCTCATGACCCGGCTCGTGCAGAACCTCGTCGAGAACGCCTGCAAATACACCCCCGAGGGCGGGGCCGTCCGCGTGAGCCTGGACGCGGAGGGCGGGAAGCTCCGCCTCACTGTCGCCGACACCGGCATAGGCATATCGAAGCGCGACCTCCCGCACATCTACGAGCGCTTCTGGCAGGCGGACCCCTCCCGCGGCGCCGACAAGGGCAGCGGGCTCGGCCTCGCCATGGTCAAGCAGATAGCCGAGGCCCACGGCGGGACGCTCAGCGTCGTGAGCGAGCCCGGGCAGGGCAGCGAGTTCACGTTTACGATGGATTGCCGTAACTAAAAGTTCACATCGCGGAAATAGAAATTTTAGTTGACAAACCCGACTGATGAAACTATAATAAGCGTATCAGGAAAACGTTCCTGAAGTTACTTATCCTGAGCCGGGGAGGCGTGGTTATGGCCGTGAAGCTGTGCGTAATAGGCGATTCGATAACGGGCGGGGTTATATACCGCGACGACGTGGGGCGCTATGTGAAGTGCCGCGATTCCTTCGTGAACCTGCTGGCGTCGGCGCTGGGCCTCGACGTACACAACCACAGCCGCTTCGGCTGCACGAGCACGGCGGCCCTCGAGCGCCTGGGGCGCTATGAGCGGGACATCGCCGAGTGCGACTACACGCTCGTCATGCTCGGCGGCAACGACTGCGACTTCGACTGGCAGCGCGTGGCGGCCGCCCCGGAGGCGGAGCAGCGCTGCAATACGCCCATCGGGCTCTTCCGCGAGACCTACGGCGGGCTGCTGGACAGCATCGCGGCCCTGGGCGGGCGGATAATCGCGATGAACCCCATCCCGGTCTTCGGGCGGCGCTACTTCAAGTGGATAAGCCGCACGGCGGACGCCGAGGGCGTTATGCGCTTCCTCGGCAGCACGGACTCCATAGAGCACTGGAACGAGATGTACTCCATCGCGGTCATGCAGGAGGCGGCGGCGCGGGGGATACCCCTGCTCGACGCGCGCAGCGCCTTCCTCTTCAGGCGGGGCTTCGACCCCTATTTCTCCACCGACGGCATACACCCGAGCCCGGAGGGTCACAGGGCGCTCTCGGAATACCTGCTCCCGCAGCTGGAGAGACTGCTGGGGCGACAGGGCGCGGCGCTGAACGCCGCGAGCTGAATACGATGATAAAAGGGAGGGCGAGGGCCCTCCCTTTTCTGCGTCCGCGCTTTATGCCGTCGCGGCGGTTATGGGGTTTTTGAGCGTCACCGCGCGGCCAATGCCGAAGAAGACCGCGGCGAGGACGAGGAAGAAGACGTCCATATTGAGCGGGGCCTTGACCACCCAGACGAAGAAGTCCGTGAGCGCCCTCGAGAACCAGTCGTAGCTCGCGGCGGCGTTTATGAAGAGGATGAAGGCCGCGCCGAGGCCGAGCGAGAGTATCCACTTCCCGGTCTTGCCCAGCCGCCAGTAGACGAGCGAGAGCATCACGCCGCAGCCCGCGAATGCGAGGCTCGCGGCCGTGCCGGTGACGAAGCACATCAGCATCTCGCCGAGGGTGTCGGGCGTCATGGCTTGCAGGAAGGCCATGGAATAGAAGTCGATTATTATGAGATCGGTGTCCAGCAGCGCCCAGAGCTTGTAGAAGACGAGGCAGTTGAGGTTCAGCAGCAGGGCCGTTGCCGCCTGGCAGGCGAGGTTAGCGAGGAAGCTCGTCGTGCGCCCCGCGCCGT
>DVKN01000185.1 GCA_018716005.1 Candidatus Scatomorpha stercoravium | reverse complement strand
ACCTTATGAACGTCCGCTGGAAGTCGCGGTAGAATTTCCTGCCTATGGGGAGCACTGCGCCGGAGCGGAGGCGGAGCTCGGTGCGGCCTATTTCGGCGACCTCGGAGAGGTTTACGGCGAAGCTGTTGTGGCAGCGGGCGAAGCGGCCGGGGGGGAGGGCCTCGCAGGCGGCGGAGAGCGTCATGGCGAAGTTCTGCTCGCCCTCGGAGCCGTGGACTATGAGCTCGCGGTTGAGGCTCTCGATGTACCAGACGTCGCCGGCGTCGAGGCTCACAATGCGGTTCCCGACGCGGAGAACTATGGTCTACGGCGCGCCTGAGTATGCCAGCGCGCGGTCGATGGCGTCGGCGAGGCGCGCCTCGTCCACGGGCTTGACGAGGTAGTGCACGGGCTGCACGTCGTAGCCCTCGAGGGCGTATTCGGCGCAGCCGGTCACGAAGATTACCGCCGCCTTCGAGCCCGCGGCCCGCGCGCGGCGCGCGAGGCTGAGCCCGTTTTCGCCGGGCAGCTCGATATCCAGGATAAGGAGCCGGTATTTCCCGAGCCCGCTCCGGAGCTCCTCGGCTGAGGCGAAGACGTCGACATGGGCCTCGACGCCGCGCGACGAGAGCAGGCGCGAGCATTCCCCCGCGAGCTCCCGCGCGAGGCGGGCATCGTCTTCGCAGACGGCGGCAAGGTACTTCATGGGCTCAGCCCTCCGCGGCCTTATTGACGCAGGTCACAGCGTTCAGCGTGCGGGGGTAGCCGATATAGGGCAGGCACTTTACGCACACGGCGAGCAGCGTCTCGCGGCTGCTGCCCATGTTCATGTTTCCGCGGGCGTGGGCGGTGAGCTGCGGCTCGCAGCCGCCCTGCGCGGCGAGGAAGCAGAAGGTGATGAGCTCGCGGTCGCGCAGGTCGAGCGCGCCGCGGGTGTAGTAGTCGCCGAAGCAGTTAGCGGCGAGGGCGCGGTTTATGAAGCCGGCCTTCCAGGCCTCGAGCATATGCTCGCCGAAAATCTCGGCCTGCGCGGCTGCGCCGCGCTCGAGCCGGTCGGATTCGTCCGTCGTGCCCATGGCGGGCAGGGGCAGGGAGACGCCGCGCTCCTCGAGGACGCCGTCGAGCGCGTCGAGGAAGGGCAGCATCCGCCCGAGGCCGAGGTAATCCGCGGCCTGATAGACCGTCTCGCGCGCCTCCTCCGGCGTGAGGTCGCCGTCCAGGGCGCGCGGGAGGACGCGGCGGAACATCTCTGAGCCGCCGCAGCCTATGAGCGCCGCGAGCACGGCGAGCGCGCCCGTCCTGGGCGGGAGCTCCCGCGCGGCCTCCTCGCCCGTCTCGGCGAGGAAGCGCTCGCAGATGGCCGTAAATTCAGGGTCGGTTATGCCGTAATCTCTCATGGGACGCCTCACAGTTTGTTATATTCCTCATCGCCGACGGGCTCGAGCCATTCATTGCGCGCGCCCTCGCCGGGGACTTCGACGGCGAGATGCGCGAACCAGCTGTCCTTCGCCGCGCCGTGCCAGTGCTTGACCTCGGGCGGGATGTTGACCACGTCGCCGGGCAGGAGCTCGCGGGCGGGGGAGCCCCACTCCTGATACCAGCCGCGGCCGCCGGTGCAGAGCAGTATCTGCCCGCCGCCCTTGTCCGCGTGATGTACGTGCCAGTTGTTGCGGCAGCCGGGTTCGAAGGTCACGTTGCCTATGCTCAGCTGTTCGGTGGAGAGCATATTGAGGTAGCTCGTGCCGGTGAAATACTGCGCGTAGGCCGTGTTTTCGCCCCCGCGCGGGAAAACAGTGCTGAATTCGGACATTTTTATCACCCTTTCGGAGTATTTCCTATATTCTAACGCCGGGGCTTAAAAATGTACAATACTTATGTTGTATGCGCCATAATGCCCGTCAGGCATTATTAAGCGACCTCAGGAAGGCCTCGGCAGCGGGCGAGCGGGCCTCGTCCTTTTTCCAGACGACGGCGCAGCCGGTGCGCAGCTCGGGCTCGAGGGGGACGAACTTCACGCCGCCGCCGACGCCGGAAATGCGAAAGCAAATCGCGGCGCCCATGCCGTGCTCGACCATGTTGGCGGCGTTGAGGACGAGGTTATAGCTCGCGGCAATCTCGACGCGCTCCCAGAGCGGGCCGAACCAGGCGGCAAGCTCGTCGCGCACCTCGCGGCGGCGGCCGAGCAGGAGAGGCACCCCGGCGAGGTCGGAGGGCGTCAGGGCCTCGCGCGCGGCGAGGGGGGAGCCGCGCTGAACGAGCGCGCCCCAGACGTCCTGCCGGTCGAGGCGGATGAACTCGTAGCGCGAGACCTCGACCGGCTCCGAGAGCAGCCCGAGGTCCAGGAGCCCGCGCTCGAGGCGGTCCTTGACGTCGTCGGCGGTGGCGCTGTAGATGGAGAAGCTGACGCGCGGGTTTTCACGGCGGAAGGCGGCCATTTTTTCAGACAGGAAGCCCATGGAGTCCGTCTCCGCGCAGCCGATGAAGACCTCGCCGGCGAGTTCCCCGCCGCGGCCGCGGAACTCGCGCTCCGTCTGCTCGGCCAGGTCGACGAGCTCCTGCG
>DVKN01000184.1 GCA_018716005.1 Candidatus Scatomorpha stercoravium | reverse complement strand
CGGCGGCCTCCCCGTCGGAGACGAGCGTGTCGAGCTCGGCGTAGACGCGGCAGCCGCGGACGCGGCAGTAGCGCACGGACTTGGCCAGCGCGTCCTCCGTAAAGCCGTGGACGCCCCGGCCGCCGAAGCGTATATAGACAGAGTCAGCCCCGCTCTGCACCGCGGCTATGACGGCCTCGGCGCTCCCGGCGAAAGCCAGAACTTCCATGTGAGCCTCCCGATTCCCCCCGGCGCGGGCCGGCGGCGGCCCGTTTTCGAGGATAAGAATACAACTTATAGTATATCATGAAGCCACTCTTGCGGCAAGGCTGAAAAGATGATAAAATATATGTCCAAACATTAAATTTTTTGCGAGGCGTCACATGGAAGAGAGGGGCTACAGGCTCAGCGCGGAGGTTTGCTCCATGCCGGCTGAGGCCGCGGACAAGCTGATAGAGAGCGGCGACGGCGACTGCGCGCTGCTCTACATATACTTCGCCCGCCGCGGGAGCGCCCCGGCGCCGGAGCTCTGCCGCGCGCTGGGAATGACGGCGAAGCGCCTCAAGGCGGCGGCGGACAAGCTGCGCGCCCTCGGCCTCGTCACGGGCGGGGCGGAGGAAAAGGCGGAGGGCCTCCCCGAGTACACGGCGGAGGAGATTGTGAGCCGCACGCGCTCGGACGGCGGCTTCCGGGACGTGCTCGCCGAGTGCGAGAGCATCCTCGGCCACGCCCTCTCTGGGGCGGATACGCGCACGCTCTTCGGCATTTACGACTACCTCGGCCTGCCCGCCGACGTCATAATGGTGCTGCTGCACCACTGCGCCGAGGAATGCCGCCGCCGCTACGGGCCCGGGCGCGTGCCGAATATGCGCCAGATAGAGCGCGAGGCCTACGTCTGGGTGAACCGCGAGATAATGACGCTCGAGCAGGCGGACGAGTACATCCGCGCGCGCGAGGAGCAGCGCGGCGCCATAGAGCAGCTGCGCCGGGCCTTCGGCATACGCGACCGGCAGCTCTCTCCGACGGAGCGGAGGTATATCGAGGGCTGGCTCGAGCTCGGCTTCCGGCCCGAGGCGCTCGAGCTCGCCTACGACCGGACGGTCACGAACACGGGCTCGCTCAAGTGGAATTACATGGACAGGATAGTCCGCAGCTGGCACGAGAAGGGCCTGCACACGCCGGAGGAGATAGAGCGCGGCGACGCGCCCCGCCGCCGGCAGTCCGCCCCGGTTTCGCGCCCGGGCGCGGAGGTGCGCGCCGAGGAGCTCGAGCGCATGAAGCGCCTCTACGATAAACTCAGGAAAGGATAAGGCGGTGAGGAGCAATGGCATATAACCCGGCCCTGCTGGCCCGCGCGCGGGGAGCGCTCGCGGAGCGGCGGCAGGCCAACGAGGCCGAGCGCGAGCGGCGCGCCGCGCGCGTAAAGGCGCGCATACCCCGCGTCGGCGAGATAGACGCCGCGCTGCGCCGGCAGATGGCGGAGCTGTGCGCGCTCACCTTCAGCCGCGAGCCGGACGCGCCGGGGAAGCTCGCCGCGCTGCGCGGGGCGAACCTCGCGCTTCAGGCCGAGCGGGCGGAGCTCCTGCGCGCCGCCGGCCTCCCCGCGGACTATACGGACGAGATATACACCTGCGCCGCCTGCCATGACTCCGGCTATGTGGACGGCGAGCCCTGCGAGTGCCTCATAAGGGAATACAAGGCCCTCCTGACGCGCGAACTCTCCGGGCTCATGCGGGACGGCGGGGAGAGCTTCGAGAATTTCCGGCTCGACTTCTACAGCGCGGAGCCCGACCCGGCCCTCGGCGGGGCCTCGCCGAGGGAGACGATGCGCCTCGTCTTCGAGACCTGCCGCACCTGGGCGCGGGGCCTCTCGCGCTCGTCGCCGAGCCTCATCTTCCGCGGCGGGCCCGGCCTCGGCAAGACCTTCCTCTCGGCCTGCATAGCCCGGGAGGCGGCCGCGCGCGGCTTCTCCGTCGCCTATGAGAGCGCCCCGGCGGCGCTCGGCGAATTCGAGAAGGAGCGCTTCTCCCGCGACGCCGCCGAGGCGGCCGCCGCCGCGGCGAAGGTGCGCGAGTACATGGGCTGCGACCTCATGATACTCGACGACCTGGGCACGGAGATGACGACGAGCTTCACCGTTTCGGCCCTCTACCAGCTCGTGAACGGGCGGCTCGCCGCCTCGCGCCAGACGATAATCTCGACGAACCTCGACGACGCCCAGATAGAGCGCCGCTACGGCCCGCAGACGGCCTCGCGCCTCGCGGGCGAGTATGAGCTGCTCGTGTTCGCCGGCAGCGACATACGCCGGATAAAGAAGGAGCGTGGCCTTTGATGCAGCATGAGATAACCCGCCCCCGCCCGCTCCTGGACGCGAAGGGCAACATCGCCGAGCCAGGCTTCGCCCGCCGCCTGCTGCCCGTATACCGCCGCGCCGACGTGAAGGCCGGCGCGCTGCGCATAAAGGAGTGGGACTACTACCTCGTCAGCAACGGCCGCTTCGCCCTCGCGCTCACCGTGGCCGACAACGGCTACATGGGCCTCGACTCGGTGAGCTTCATAGACCTCGAGAACCTCTGGCAGCACACCGCCTCGCCCATGTGCGTCCTGCCCCTCGGCCGCCGGCATATGCCCGAGAGCTCCGAGACCGGCGACGTGCGCGCGAAGGGCCGCGGCTACGAGATTTCCTTCCGCCACATCGTGGGCGGCAGGCTCCTGAGCTTCCGGATGGACAACTTCCTCGGCAGCCTGCCCATTAAGGGCGAAATCGTCCTCACGCGCGAGCCGGGGGAGAGCATCGTGATGTGCACGCCCTTCCGCAAGAGGGCGCACTTCTACTACAACCAGAAGATAAACTGCATGAGGGCCTCGGGCACGGTGTCCGTCCGCGGGCGGAGCTACGCCTTCGAGCCGGCGGACTCCTTCGCCGTGCTGGACTGGGGCCGCGGCGTCTGGACCTACTCCAACACCTGGTACTGGGGCAGCGCCTCGGGCGAGGCGGAGGGCGTCCCCTTCGGCTTCAACCTGGGCTACGGCTTCGGGGACACCTCGGCCGCCAGCGAGAACGCCCTCTTCTACGACGGGAAGCTCCACAAGCTCTCCCGCGTCACCTTCAACATCCCGCGCCGGGCCGGCGAGTTCGACTACCTCGCCCCCTGGACCATCACCAGCGACGACAGCCGCTTCGAGATGGACTTCAAGCCCGTCCTGGACCGCAGCGCCGACATAGACGCGAAGCTCCTCAGGAGCGAGCAGCACCAGGTCTTCGGGCTCTTCACGGGCACGGCCGTGCTGGACAACGGCCGCAGGATAAAGCTGCGCGATTTCCCCGGCTTCGCCGAGCGCGTGGTGAACAAATGGTAAGGACGGAGGTGGAGGGCTGTGCCCGTCAGCAAATATGAGGCCTTCATGCGCGCCGTGGAGCTCGGGAGCATCACCCGCGCGGCCGAGAGCCTCGGCGTCACGCAGAGCGCGGTGTCGCACATGATAAGCTCGCTCGAGTCGGAGCTGGGCTTCGCCCTGCTGCGCCGCGGCAGGGCCGGCGCGGCCACGACGGCCGACGGCGAGCGCGTCCTGCCCGCCATACGCGGCATCCTCGCCTCGCGCGAGCGGCTCGAGCAGACCGCGAGCGCCATACGCGGCCTCGACCGCGGCACGGTGCGGATAGGCACCTTCACGAGCGTCGGCGTGCACTGGCTGCCCGGGATTATCGCCGACTTCCAGGCCGACTACCCCGGCGTCGAGCTCAAGCTCATGAGCGGCGACTATCACGACGTCGAGCAGTGGCTCTCCGACGGCAGCGCCGACATAGGCTTCGTCTCCCTGCCCACGAAGCTCGCGGGCGAGACGGCGGCCCTCGCGGCCGACAGGCTGCTCGCCGTCGTGCCCGCCTCGCACCCCCTCGCGGGCGCGGAGCGCTTCCCCGTGGAGGAGCTCGCGCGCGAGCCCTTCATCGGCCTGCTCGAGACGAGCGACCGCGACGCCCGAGGCGTCTTCGAGGCCGTCGGCGCCGCCGCGCGCGTGAAATACACCACCAAGGACGACTACGCCGTCATCGCCATGGTCGAGCGCGGGCTCGGCGTGAGCATAATGCCCGAGCTCCTGCTCAAGAACTGCTCCGAGGCCGTCCGCTGCCTCGAGCTCGACCCGCCCGCCGCGCGCACGATAGGCCTGTGTCTCCCCGACGCGGACAGGGCCGGGCCCGCCACGAGGCGCTTCGCCGAGTACGCGAAGGAGTGGGTCAGGGCGAGTCGTGAATCACATTGCTAAAACTTTTGCAATTTTCGGCCACATTTATTCATATTTACTCTTGAAATCCCGCGCGGATAGGGTTATACTGGGGAAGTAATGAAATTTGCGGATTCGAAAACTGCAAAATGAATCTGACATAGGAGGACATAATATGAAGAAGCGTATCTTTGCACTGCTGCTCGCGCTCTGCATGGTGTTCGCCCTCGCCGCCTGCGGCACGGACACCACCAAGGACCCGGCTGAGACCGAAGGCGCGAGCTCCACTCCCGCCGCCCCCGCCGACGTCCCCGACGTCGAGGCCAGCGCCAGCCTTGAGTTCGGCACCGGCAGCTCCACCGGAACCTACTACGGCTTCGGCAGCACCTTCGCCACCTACATTTCCAACAACACCGGCGTGAACATTACCGCCGTCACCTCCGACGGCAGCCAGGCCAACATTGAGATGGTCGACGGCGACGAGCAGCAGCTCGGCTTCGTCCAGTCCGACGTCATGGACTACGCCTACAACGGCACCCGCCTCTTCGTCGACGCCAGCGGCAACCCCGCGCCGCTGACCGGCTTCTCCACCCTCGCCGCGCTCTACATGGAGCAGGTGCAGATAGTCACCCTCGACCCCGAGATTAAGACCGTCGCCGACCTGGAGGGCAAGTACGTCTCCATCGGCGCGCGCGGCTCGGGCGTGTACTTCAACGCCATTGACGTCCTCGGCGCCTACGGCCTGACCGAGGAGGATGTCAACCCCGTGTACCAGGACTTCGACAACAGCGTCGAGAGCCTGCAGGACGGCAAGATTGACGCCGCCTTCATCGTCGCCGGCGCGCCCACGACCTCTATTGTCCAGCTCGCCACCAGCAACGACGTCTACCTCGTCAGCCTCGACCAGGAGCACATCGACGCCCTCATCGAGTCCAGCCCCTACTACAGCGCCTACACCATCTCCAAGGACGTCTACGGCACCGATGAGGACTGCACCACCGTCGCCATCAGCGCCGTGCTTATCGGCGCGGACGACCTCGACCCCGACGTGGCCTACACCATTGTCTACACTCTCTTCCAGAACGCGGACAAGATTAGCCACGCCAAGGCCGCCGAGATGAGCGTCGAGTTCGGCGCCTCCATCACCAGCGTCCCCTACAACGAGGGCGCGGCCCGCTTCTTCTCCGAGCAGGGCTTCGAGGTTCCCGCCGCCTGAGGCCGGGATACCGTCTACGCAAAGTTTAAAGCGCACCCGCGGCGCCGCCAAGGCGCCGCGGCTTGCGCATGAGGAGGAAAGTCAATGCATGAAGAGAAAAAGAGGATGCTGGGCAACAACGTGACCGACACGGAGAGCCCGGTACAGCCTCACTACGAGGAGCCCCATGTCAAGGACTTCGACGGCGCGACCTTCGACCCGGAGGAGAAGAAGGGCGCCTTCGACGACGTCGACGTCGGCACCATGGAGGACGTCGAGGCCATAATGCGCAAGTACGACCGCGAGTCGAACACGCGCCTCTGGGACGGCAAGGCCAAGATAGCCGTCGACATACTCATGGCCCTGTTCTCCGCCTACTGCATCTACGCCACGCTGTGGTCCCGCGCCAGCGAGGAAGTGCGCCTGCCCATCTTCGTGGGATGCATGATAATCCTCGGCTACCTCACCTACCCCGCCAGCAAGAAGCACGTCAAGGTCAACTCCCTGCCCTGGTACGACGTCGTGCTCATGCTCGTCGGCTCCGGCGCGTTCTTCTACTACGCCATCATGTACGACAGCCTGAGCCAGGTCCTCACCAGCCCGATAAAGATGACCCCGCTCTACGTCGTCATCGGCATCATCGGTATCCTGTCGCTCATCGAGCTCTGCCGCCGCTGCGTGGGCCTGCCCATACTCTGCGTCGCCGGCGCGCTGCTCATATACACCTTCGCGAGCGGCAAGAACCTCAACGCCGTCATCCACGCGCTCTTCTATTCGCGCGACGGCGTCTTCAACACCCCGGTGAGCGTCTGCGCGAAGTTCATCGTCGTATTCATCATCTTCGGAGCCTTCCTGGAGAGGACGGGCATCGCGAACTTCTTTATTGATTTGGCGAACTCCGTCGCGGGCTCCGCCTCCGGCGGCCCGGCCAAGGTCGCCGTCGTGGCCAGCGCCCTCGAGGGCATGGTCTCCGGCTCCTCCGTCGCGAACACCGTCGGCTCCGGCTCCATCACGATACCGCTGATGAAGAAGACCGGCTACAAGCCGGAATTCGCCGGCGCGGTCGAGGCCGCGGCCTCGACGGGCGGCCAGATAATGCCGCCAATCATGGGCGCGGCGGCCTTCCTCATGACGGAGTACGTCCAGGAGCCGTACAGCCAGATAGCCGTCCAGGCGATACTGCCCGCCATACTCTACTTCCTCGGCATCTTCATCGCCGTCCACCTCGAGGCGAAGAAGAACGGCCTGCGCGGCATCCCCCGCGCCGAGCTGCCGAAGTTCACCGAGCTCGTCAAGAAGGTCTACCTGCTGGCCCCGCTGATCATCCTCATTTACCTCGTCAGCTCCAGCACCCGCTCCATCCAGGTCAGCGCCTCCATCGCCATCGTCGTGGCCGTCATTGCGAGCCTCTTCGATAAGGACAACCGGATTACGCCCAAGCGCTTCTTCGAGGCCCTCGCGGCCGGCGCGCGCGGCACGATAACCGTCGCCGTCGCCTGCGGCATCGCGGGCATCATCGCCGGCTGCATCACCGTCACCGGCCTCGGCAGCCGCCTTATCAACGCGGTCATCGCCCTCTCCGGCGGCAACGTGTTCGTCGGCCTCGTGCTGACCATGATCTGCTGCATCATCCTCGGCATGGG
>DVKN01000183.1 GCA_018716005.1 Candidatus Scatomorpha stercoravium | reverse complement strand
TCATGAACAGGACGGATACCGGCCAGGCGCAGAGGCCGCCCAGCACGCCGGTGCCGAGCATCTCGGCGGCGAGGGTGCAGACGAGGGCGAGGGGGTCGTTATTCCTCTTGCGCAGGGCCATGTAGACGAGTCCGCAGCAGAGCGCGCCTATCATGCTGCCCGGGAAGGCCACAAGCGTGCCGACGCTGAAGAGGTTGCGTATCAGGCTGGCGCAGAAGGCCACGCCCACGCCCCAGCCGGGGCCGAGGAACACGGCGCAGAGCACGTTCACCATGTGCTGCGTGGGCGAGCAGTTGCTGCCGAGGAAGGGGAACTGGATGAAAGCGCTGCCCACGACGGCGATAGTGACGAACATGGCCGCGAGGGCGAGCTTTTTGATTGCAATGGTAGACTGCATTTTATACACTCCCTGAATTTGGATTTGCGGGCAAATGGCGCGACGCAGCGTCAACCCGCATAAGGCTGGTCGGTCGAGGCTCGCTGGCCTCCTCTCACGCCGGAACACGGCTTCCCATCGCTGCTTTTCGGCCCGGGCGCAGGGCGCTCCCCCTCCACCCGGCACGGGCGAGACGCCCGAGCGCCGTATTAAATTGTGCCCGCAGTCCTCCTTTCACGGGAAAAGGAAAAGGCTCCCGGAGAGGGAGCCTTAAATTCTCTTACTCCCTACGTCGGCATTATCCGAATCAGGTTAAGGGTCGAAGCTCGCGCTTCCTCTCAGCCGAAGGGCTCCCCTGTACGTAAATATTATCGCACCCGGCGCGCGGTTTGTCAAGTTACATCGCGGCGGCAATCTGCGCGGCGACGCGGGCGTTGTTGAGGGCGAGCTGGATGTTGCTCGCTAGGCTCTCGCCGCCGGTGAGGTCCTTGACCTTGGCGAGCAGGAAGGGGGTGATGTCCTTGCCGTGGACGCCGGCCTCGTCGGCCGCGGCGAGGGCGACCTGGATGACCTTCTCCATCTCGTCGAAGTCGAGGCCGTACTCCTCGGGGATGGGGTTCGCTATGAGCACGCCGCCCTTGAGCCCGAGCTCCCACTTGGCGCGGAGTATCGCCGCGGCCTCGGCGGGATCTGCGCAGGCGTAGTCGAGCTTGTGCCCGCTCCGGCGGCAGTAGAAGGCGGGGAACTCGTCCGTGCCCATGCCGAGGACGGGGACGCCCATGGTCTCGAGGTACTCGAGGGTGCGGCCGATGTCGAGAATCTGCTTCGCGCCGGCGCAGACGACGGCGACGGAGGTGTGCGCGAGCTCCTGGAGGTCGGCGCTGATGTCCATCGTGACCTCGCCGCCGCGGTGGACGCCGCCGATGCCGCCGGTGGCGAAGACGCGGATGCCGGCCATCTCGGCCATGAGCATCGTGGTGGCGACGGTGGTCGCGCCGTTATGGCCGTTCGCGATGTAGACGGGCACGTCGCGGCGGGAGACCTTGCCGACGTCCTTCGCCTCGCACATGACGGCGAGGTCGTCCTTGCCGAGGCCGACCTTGAGCTTGCCGCCGATGATGGCCATCGTCGCGGGCACGGCGCCGTTATCGCGCACGACCTGCTCGACCTGCGCGGCGAAGCCGAGGTTCTCGGGGTAGGGCATACCGTGGCTGAGTATCGTGCTCTCGAGCGCGACAACGGGCTTCCCCGCGTCGAGGGCGGCCTTGACCTCGGGCTGGATGTCGAGATATTTCGCAAGATTAGTCATGAAAATCGCTCCTTATGGGTTATAGACTGTAGTTATCGATGATTTCGCGCAGCTTTTCCGCGCTCATTTCGCGGCTTATCGTGTAGTCGCTCTCAACGGCGGCGTGGCCGGCGGCGAGGGCGCAGTCGACGGCGCGCTCGGGCTCATAGCCGCGCACGAAGCCGTGCACGAGCCCGGCGAGGAAGGCGTCGCCCGCGCCGGTGGCGTTGCGCATCTCGGCGACGGGGCGCAGCGCGCGGTAGAAGCGGCGTCCGGCGGCGTCCGCGTAATAGCAGCCGCGCTCGCCGAGGCTGACGGCGACGCATTTCGCGCCGCGCCCGATAAGGGCCGCGGCGGCGCGCTCTATGCCCTCGTCGGTGTCCGCGTCCATGCCGGCGAGGATGGCGAGCTCGAGGCTGTTGGGCTTCAGGCCGTAGAAGCGCCCGGCGAGGGGCGCGGCCCGGTGCGCGTAGGCGGTGCTGACGGGGTCGAGGAAGACGGGCACGTCCCCCGCCGTATCGAGTATGCGCTCGAGCGTCTCCGCCGGGAGGCAGGGGTCGCAGACGACGGCCGCCGCGCCGAGGATTAGATCGCGCTTCGAGTCCACGACCTCGGGGGTGAGGTGCTCGAGCACGCTCATGTCGGACATGGCGACGAGCATATCCGCCCTCTCGTCGAGGATGGAGACGTAGGCGCTGCTGTGCACGCCGGGGAGGACGAGGCATTCGGACATATCGAGCCCCGCGGCCTCGCTCTCGCGCCGCACCAGCTCCCCGAAGAGGTCGTCGCCGAGGACGGAGACCATCCTCGCCCGCTCGCCCATGCGCGCGAGGTTCTCCATGACGTTGCGCGTGACGCCGCCCGCGCTCGTGCTGAGATGGCCGGGATTGGAGTCGCGCATGACAATGGCCGCGCGGGACATCCCATGGACGTCTACATTAGCCGCGCCGATGCCGAGAACATAGCCGGTTTGCAAATAATATCGCCTCCGTTCTTCGCGGATACATTATATATTTTCCCGCGCCGAAAAGCAAGGCCCCATACCCGCACGGCGGGCGGGAAATCCATAATACGAGAACCGCCGCCCGGCTATGATATCGGGCGGCGGGGCGGCTCATATGCGGCGCCCGCGGAGGGCGCGATTGACAAGGGATACCGCAAATGCTATAATTGCGGATGATTATAATGTGTGCTTATTTTGCATACGGATAGTCCGCGGCCCTGAGGGGGCGGCGGGAGAAACTGCAATTAAAACGGGGAGTGATCGTCCGCAATGGACACAGGCGGTATATTGTGCATCTGCTTTGCGGTGCTCGCGATGGCGGCGGCGTTCTATTTTTCGCTGGCCGAGGCGGCTTTCGAGGCCGTGTCACGCGGGCGGATAAAGTCTATGGAGGACTCGGAGAAGCGCGTCCGGCGCGCGCTCGCGGTGCTGGATAACCGCGAGAGGTCCCGGGGCGCGGTGCTCACGGGCACGGTGCTCGCCCACGCCGCCCTCGCGGCGCTGGTGACCGGGCTCGTACTCGGCTCGGGCGCGGGCTGGGCCCCGGCGGCCGGCGCCGTCTGCGCGGCCATGGCCGTCTTCCTCCTCGCCGAGGCCCTGCCCAAGCGGCTGGGCGAGAAATACCCCGAGCGCATAGCCCTCGCCTGCGGCGGCTCGATGCGCTTCTTCATGGCGCTCTTCCGGCCGGCGTACGGGCTCTTCAACGCCCTCGCGGCGGCCTTCGCCCGGCTCACCAGGGGCGACGCCGAGGTCTCCGTCACCGAGGATGAGCTCTACGACATAATCGAGGACATGACCGACGCCGGCTCGCTCGAGCCGGAGCGCGGCGAGCTCATGTCGAGCGCGCTGCAGTTCGCCGACCTCACGGCGGAGAACATCCTCACCGCGCGCGTCGACGTCGCCGCGGTGGACGTCGAGTGGGACAGCGCGAAGGTGCTCGACTTCATAAAGTCCGAGCGGCACAGCCGCCTGCCCGTATATGAGGACAGCATAGACAACATCATCGGCGTATTGCAGATACGCCGCTACATACGCGAGTACATCGTGCGCAAGGGCCGCGTGGACCTGCGCGCGCTGCTCGACCCCGCCTGCTTCGTCGAGCGGGACATGAAGATCGACGCGCTATTAAAGCTCATGAGCGCGAAGAAGCTCAACATGGCCGTCGTCACCGACGGCTACGGCGGCACGCTCGGCATCGTCACCGTCGAGGACATCCTCGAGGAGCTCGTCGGCGAGATCTGGGACGAGGACGACGTGGTCGAGGAGAGCTTCGTACCCCTGGGCGGCGGCCGCTTCGAGGTCGACGCCGAGAGCGCCGTCGGCGAGACCTGGGAGAAGCTCGGCCTCGACGAGCGCGAGCTCCCCGACGACTGGGAGTATAAGCTCATGGGCGAGTGGGCCTACGAGCAGTTCGACCGCATCCCGTCCACGCGCGAGAGCTTCACCTACGGGCGGCTCATGGTCACGGTGAGCGAGATGAGGCAGAACCGCATAGTAAAGCTCGTCTGCCGGGTGCTGCCCGAGAGCGCGCCCGCAGCGGAAGGGGGCGAGGCGAAATGAGCGGATACATAGCCGGCTTTATCGCCCTGCTCGTCATGAGCTTCCTCTTCTCCGCCGCCGAGACCGCCTATACCGAGGCCAACCGCCTGCGCATAGAGTCCGCCGCCGAGGAGGGCAGGCGCTCCGCCGCCGCGGCGCTGAGGCTGCTCGACAGGTTCGACGCCACCATTAACGCCATCCTCCTGGGCAACAGCCTCGCGAACATCTCCGCCGTCGCCGTCGCCGTGTCGGCGAGCGTGCATCTTACGGAGAGCTATGACTGGATCTGGCTCGCGGCGCTGGGCAGCTTCCTAGTCATACTCTTCTGCGGCGAGATTCTGCCGCGCACGCTGGCCATCAAGAACGCGAACCGCATCGCGCTCTCCCTCGCCGGGATTATGCGCGCGCTCACGCTCGTGCTGCGCCCCTTCGCCTGGGCGCTGGGCGGCGCCGCGAAGCTCCTGACCGCCGGCCTCAAGGGCGAGGCCGAGCCGGAGGGCGACGAGGCCGCCGTCGAGGAGCTGCAGAATATAATAGAGACCGCCGAGGACGAGAGCGTCCTCACCGAGGGCCGCAGCGAGCTGCTGCGCAGCGCGCTCGAGTTCAGCGAGGTCAGCGCCAGCGAGGCGATGACCGCCCGCGTCGACGTCGACGCCATCGACATAGACGACGACTGGGAGGACATACTCGAGGCCGTCGAGAACAGCAAGCATTCGCGCCTGCCCGTCTACGAGGACAGCATAGACAACGTCATCGGCTTCCTCTACCTCAACCACTTCCTCAAGGCCCTGACGGACGACCCGAGGCCGGACATCAGGAGCCTCCTCATGGAGCCGCTGTACGTCTACAAGACGATAAAGCTCCCGCAGGTCCTCGCAGAGCTGCGCCACGCCAAGAAGCACCTCGCCATCGTCACCGACGAGTACGGCGGCACGCTGGGCGTTATCTCGCTCGAGGACGTGCTTGAGCAGATAGTCGGCGAGATATGGGACGAGACGGACGAGGTCGAGACCGAGGTCGTCGAGAAGGCCGAGGGCGAGTATGAGCTCGACGGCGACATGACCATATCCGACTTCCTCGAGCTCGTCGGCATCGACGAGGACGATTGGGAGTTCGAGAGCGACACCGTCGGCGGCTGGACCATAGAAATGCTCGGCCGCTTCCCCGAGCCCGGCGACAGCGTCGAGTATCAGGGCGTCACCGTGACCGTCCTCGCCATGGATAAGCAGCGCGTAGACCGCGTCCTGGTAAAAAAAGCCCCGCCTCCCGAGGAAGAGGAGTAACGGGGGAACATGTTGGAAAAGGAAAAGCCCGAGCGCTGCTCGGGCTTTTTCGCATCCATCATAGACGAGCCGAAGCAAATCGCGCGACAATCACCGCGCGGCGAGCGCCTCGGATGAGCGCAGTATGTGGGTCGCCATAATCTCGATAAACTCAGACGCAGTCGGGATGTGGTCGAGATTATATCCGGCGATTTCGCGCAGCAGGCGGCTGTTTATTTTCCAGGCCCGCTCGACGACGGTGCGTATGTTGCGCTCCACGGCGGCCCCGTTGCAGCCGAAGTGCTCCGCGGTTTCCTCGTAGATTTCCTTAGTAATCGCCTCCAGCCGGCTCTCGTCCTCAACGGCGAGCTGAATGGCGTAGGCCGCGTACTGAAACCCCTTGTAGCAGCGCGTAATTCCGAACGAACGAAGCGTATCCTGAATGGTTGTCACAGGCACATCCTCCCAAATAAAAGAATTCGAGAAGATAATACAACC
>DVKN01000182.1 GCA_018716005.1 Candidatus Scatomorpha stercoravium | reverse complement strand
ACGTCGCCGACGTACATATGGTAGCGCTCGGGCGCGATGCCGTTGAGGGCCGCGTTGTCCGCGGCGGCCTCGGGGCTCTTCGGGTCGATGTCGCAGCCGGTGCAGTCCGCGCAGCCGAGTATGAGCGCGCCTATGCCGAGTATGCCGCTGCCGCAGCCGAGGTCGAGGGCCCGCGCGCCATCGAGCTCCAGGCCCTCGAGGAATTCAAGGCACATCCTCGTCGTCGCGTGCCCGCCCGTGCCGAAGGCGAGGCCGGGGTCGAGCTTGAGCACGCGGCGGGTGTTGCCCTCCGGCTCCGGCTCCCACTTGGGCAGGACGAGCAGGCCCTTGCCCACGGGTATGGGCTTATAGTACCGCTTCCAGTTGTTCTCCCAGTCCTCGTCCGCCATCGTGCGCGTCTCGGGCTCTATGCCGAGCGCCTCGGTCCAGCGCGCGAGCCTCTCGCGGCCGGCGGCGCTGTCCTCGACGTAGACCTTGACGCGCGAGACGCCGGCGTAGCGGCTCTCGAGCTCGGAGTCGACATAGTCCCAATACTGGCGGTTTTCCTCGAGGAAGCGGCGGAAATCTGCCTCGTCCTCAATAACGAGCCCCTCCGCGCCCAGGTCGGTCAGGGCGTCGCAGAGCGCGTCGAGCTTCCCCTGCGGCGCGCGGAAGGCGGCCTCAATCCAGCGCATAATTCTACCTCCGTTAAATGCTTAAGCGTTTTTCCCGGCCGCCGGATTCCGGCCGGGCGGCGGCGCCAAATAAAAGCTCCCCGCGAGGGGAGCTTTTATTGTGCCGTGAAATCAGTCCTTGCTGTCCGTTATGAGGCCGTAGCCGCCGTTCTTGCGGCGGTAGACGACGGAGAACTCGTCGTGCTCGTCGGCGTTGCGGAAGACGAAGAACTCGTGCTCGAGGAGGTTCATCTGCAAAATGGCCTCGTCGACGCTCATGGGGGCGATGTAGAACTTCTTGTTGCGGACGACCTTGAACTCTTCTTCGCCGGCGTCGTCCCCGGCGACCTGGTAGGGTTTGATCTCACGCTCTATCGCACCGGCGCGAAGCCTCTTCTCAAGGCGGGTCTTGTTCTTGCGTATCTGCCGCTCGATGCTGGCGACGGCAGAGTCGACGGAGGCGTACATGTCGCCGGTAAGCTCGCTCACGCGGTAGAACATCCCATTGTTCTTAATCGTGACCTCGGCGCGGAAGCGGCCGCGCTCGGTGGAGAAGGTCACGAAGGCCTCGCTGTCCGTTTTGAAGAACTTGTCGATCTTCCCGATCTTCCGTTCCGCATACGCGCGCAGGTCGTCGGAGACGTCCATTTTCTTTTCGGTGAACGTAAACTTCATGGTTAACACCCCTTCCGGTTGTTGTACATCAATTTTAACACAAGCGGCGGGAAATTTGAAGTGCTTTTTATGAATTTTTCCGCGCAGTTTAAAAAACACAAACGGGCGGGAATTTTCCCGCCCGTCCGACTGAAAAAGCCCCGCTTAAGTTTCGCCGCCGGGTGGCCGTCGAGGCCTTTTAAGGTATGCTTTTCAGGTATATATTATGCAGTCCGGCAGGGCCTGGCCGAGGGCGTCTATCTCCCCGGCGCTGAGGCCGCAGCCGGCGGCGTAGAGCGTGCGGAGGCCCTTGAGGCCCAGGAGCGGCTCTATGCTCTCTATCCGGCAGCCCTCTATGTCCAGCGTCTCGAGCCCGGTGAGGGAGGCGAGGGGGGAGAGGTCCGTGACGGCGGTGCCGGAGATGGAGAGGCTGCGCAGCGCCGTGAGCTTCGCGAGCGGCGAGATGTCCGCAAGGCGCTCGTTGAGGCCCAGGCTGAGCTCCTCGAGCGAGCTCAGGCGGCGCAGCGCGGAGACGTCCGTGAGGTCGTTCTGCATGAGGTTCAGCGTGCGCAGCGTGACGGCGGAGGAGAGCTCGGTGATGTCCGTGAGGCCGCAGCGGGCGAGCTCGAGGTTCGCGAGCGTGGCGACGGAGCCGATGCCGGCGAGGGACAGGCCCTCGTTGTCGGAGAGCAGCAGCGTTTCGAGCGAGGTGAAGCTCTCTATCCCGGCGAGGTTCGTGAGGCCGAGGCCGGAGGCGTTCACCTGCGCGGAGTCGGCCGGGAAGCTGACGCCCCCGAGCGTGACGGAGTAGAGCGACTCGTCCGCGGCGATGGCGGCGTTGGGGAGCGCTTCGGCGAGCGCGTCGACGCCGGCGCGGGTGACGGCGGAGTTGCCCTCGATGGAGAGGCTCTCGAGCGAGCCCAGCGCGGAGAGCGCGGCGAGGTCGGCGTCGTCGAGGCCGCAGTTATCCAGCGAGAGGCTGCGCAGGGCCGTGAGGCCCGAGAGCGGCTCGAGGCTCTCTACGGGGTTCCCGTCGAGCACGAGCTCCGTGAGGGCCGTGTGGCCGGAGAGCGCGGCTATATTGGCGACGGAGTTGTTCGCGAGGCGCAGCGTCTCGAGCTGCGTGAGCGCGAGCAGGGGCGACACGCTCGCAACGGCGTTGTCCGAGAAGTCGAGCGAGCGCAGATTGGGCAGCGAGGCCGCGACGGAGATGTCCGTGAGGGCGTTGCCGGAGACGTCGAGCGCCGTGAGCGCGGCGCACTCGGCGAGGGCGGAGATGTCCGTGAGGCCGAGGCCGCTGAGGTCGAGCTCCGTGACGTCGCTCGTGAAGGTGACGCCGCCGAGGCTAATCTCCTTAACCTCCTCGACGGGCTCGTCGGTGAGGATATTGCAGCCGGGCAGCGCGGCGGCGAGCTCGTCGTATTCGCCGCTCTTTATCTCGCGGCCGCGGATATCGAGCGTGACGAGGCCGTCGAGCCCGTAGAGCGGCTCGAGCGAGCCGATATCGCCGTTGCCGCTGAGGTAGAGGCTCTTGAGGCCCGTGAGCGGGGCGAGCGGGGAGAGGTCGGATATGCCGTTTTCCTCGAGCGAGAGGCTCTCGAGCTTCGTGAGCGCGGCGAGGGCGGAGATATCCGTGAGCGAGCAGCCGTTGAGGCTCAGGGCCGTGAGCTCCGTGAGCTGCGCTATGGCCTCGAGGTCGGCGTCCGTGAGCTCCTCGCCGGTTATGATGAGCGTCGTCTCGTCGAGGGCTATGTCGCGCCCGGCGACGGGCACGGTCTCGACGGGCTCCTCGCTCGGCTCGGCCTCCGCCTCGGCGCGGTACTTCTCGAGCAGCGCGCCGGCCTCGGAGCCGGAGCCGTTTTCGCCCACCCACTCCTCGAGCACGGAGACGGCCCCGGCGAGGTCGCCGAGCTCATGGCGGCTGCGCGCGAGGAGCAGCGCCGCCTCCTCCGTGGGCTTCTCGCCGTAGGCGAGGCGCGCGGCGTCGGCCGCGGCGGAGTAATCTCCGGCGACGTAGCTCTCCATGGCCGACTCATAGTGCGCGGCGTAGTCGCCCGCGGCCGAGCGCTGCATGAGCACGACCGCGATGACGATGATGGCGATGACCAGCAGCGCGCCGACGACGGTGAGAATCAGCGTTTTGCGGTCCATACGCGGGGTTTCGGTGTTCTTCCTGCTGTTCATTGTTTCCTCCCGGGGGGATAATGCCGCCGGCGGTCAGAATGCCCAGCCGCCGCCGGTAAAGACGGGTATCCGCTCGCCCGAGGCCGTGATACCGGTGACGGCCAGGTCGGCGGAGCCTATCATAAAGTCCTCGTGCACCATGGAGTCGTTCACGCCCATGGCGCGCAGCTCCGCGAGGGTGTAGCTGCCGTAGTCGCGGATGTTGTTCGAGTAGCCGCGGCCGAGCGCGAGGTGGCAGGCCGCGTTCTCGTCGAAGAGCGTGTTGTAGAACATGAGGCCGCTCTCGCGTATCGGGCTCATGTAGGGCACGAGGGCGCACTCGCCGAGCATGGCCGAGCCCTCGTCCATGGCGATGAGCGAGCGGAGGGCCTCCTCGTTTCTGCGCGCGCCGCAGTCCACGGCGCGGCCGCGCTCGAAGCGTATCCAGAAGTCCTCGATGAGCTGCCCGCGGTAGGAGAAGGGCCGCGTGGCGTACACTATGCCCTCCGCGTCCCCGGCGCGGGGTGTGACGTAGACCTCCTCGCTGGGGATGTTGGGGTTGTATACGGCCCCGTTCACGGGGTTTGTCTCCGCGCCGCCGAGGAAGAGCGCCTCGGGTATCAGGCCGACGGAGAGCTCCGTGCCGTTTGCCGAGCTGTACTCGAGGCGCACGAGGCCCATGGCGTTGAGCTTCGCGCAGCGGTCGGCGAGGAAGGCGTTGTGCCTCGCCCAGTTCTCCGCCGGGTCGCCCTCATAGGCCCGCGAGCAGCGGAGTATGGCCTCCCAGAGCCTTTCCACCGCGTCGGCGTCCCCGAGGCCGGGGAAGACCTTGCGCGCCCACTCCACGCCCGGCACGGCGGCGATGCACCACTGGTAGCGGTTCTCCATCTCGTCGCTGATGGGCTTCGTGACGGCGTAGCGCGCCCGCTGCGCCGCGGCGCGCTTTTCCTGGTCTATCCCGGCAAGGCCGTCGGGGTCGGCGCTCTCGAGGTAGAGCATGACGGGCAGGCTGTCCGCGCGATGGCGCAGGCGCGAGAGCTGCCAGGGCTTGACGGCGCCCAGGCGCGCGGCGTCCATGTATTTGTTGTCCAGCTTCGCGAGGGGCTGGTATTCCCACTCCACCTCGACCTCGGCCGCCCCCGCGCGGTAGCACTCCTCGGCGAGGGCGAGGGTGAACTCCGGCTGGTCGAGCCCGGCGCGTATGACGACGCTCTGGCCGGGCCTTATCCCGCCGCCGGTGACGGCGATGAGGCGGGCGTAACGGCCCAGACGCTCCGTATCCATAGTATTCCTCCAGGTTAAATTATAGTTTAATGTTTAACTTTTATCTTGATATTGATATAGTGTGTCTATTGTGTTAATATTATCAGTTGTCGGGCCCCCATCGCGCAATCCGCGGCCGGGCGGCTTATCGCGCATTATAGCACAGCGCGCCCGGGAAGTAAAGCGTCCCTCGGCCCGGCAAATATCTCCGCAGAAGCCATCTGCGGGAAAAGGAGAAAGCTATGAAAAACACCGAAAAGACGATGGAAAAGCTGGTCGCCCTGTGCAAGAACAGGGGCTTCATCTACGCGGGGAGCGAGATCTACGGCGGTCTTGCCAACAGCTGGGACTACGGCCCTCTCGGCGCGGAGCTGAAGAACAACGTAAAAAAGGCCTGGTGGAAGAAGTTTGTCCAGGAGAACCCGTATAACGTCGGGCTCGACGCGGCGATACTGATGAACCCGCGCGTCTGGGTCGCCTCCGGCCACGTCACCACCTTCAACGACCCGCTCATAGATTGCAAGGCCTGCAAGAGCCGCCACCGCGCGGACAAGCTCATTGAGGACTGGCTGGCCGAGAACCCCATGGAGGGCGTTTCCGCCGAGGCCATGAGCAACGAGGACATGGTCGCCTTCATCCGCGAGAACAACATAGCCTGCCCCGTCTGCGGCAAGTGCGACTTCACCGATATCCGCAAGTTCAACCTCATGTTCAAGACCCACCAGGGCGTCACCGAGGACTCCGCGAGCGAGGTCTACCTGCGCCCCGAGACGGCCCAGGGCATCTTCGTGAACTTCAAGAACATCCAGCGCACCACCCGCCGCAAGATCCCCTTCGGCGTCTGTCAGATAGGCAAGAGCTTCCGCAACGAGATAACCCCGGGCAACTTCACCTTCCGCACCCGCGAGTTCGAGCAGATGGAGCTCGAGTTCTTCTGCGAGCCGGGCACCGACCTCGAGTGGTTCAGCTACTGGCGCAATTTCTGCCGCGACTGGCTCGTGAACCTCGGCATGAACGAGGAGAACCTGCGCCTGCGCGACCATGACCCGGCGGAGCTCGCCTTCTACTCCAAGGCCACGACCGACTTCGAGTACCTCTTCCCCTTCGGCTGGGGCGAGCTCTGGGGCGTCGCCGACCGCACGGACTACGACCTCACGCAGCATCAGAACACCTCCGGCCAGGACCTCAGCTATTTCGACCAGGAGAAGAACGAGCACTACGTGCCCTACGTCGTCGAGCCCAGCCTCGGCGCGGA
>DVKN01000181.1 GCA_018716005.1 Candidatus Scatomorpha stercoravium | reverse complement strand
CCGCCTCGGAAAAAACACCTCTCGCGCAGAGAGCGTGAAAAAATCCACCAGTGCGCACACTGGTGGATTTTCTTTGCGCGAACGAAGCGCCGGTCTCCATCGCCCGGCCTTTCAGGCCGGGCGGGGGACCCTATCTTGGCATTGAAAGGCCGTCGAGGCCTTTCAAGCCAGCTACATTACTATGGCTTTTTTCGGGCAGACGTCGTGGCAGGTGCCGCAGGCGACGCACTTGTCCTCGTCGAGCTTCCAGATTTTCTCCTTGCGGTCGACGGTGAGCGCGCCGGCGGGGCATTTCTTGGCGCAGAGCGTGCAGTAGACGCACTTGTCCGGGTCGCTGACGGGCAGGCCGTCGTCGCGCGGCTTTACGGTGCTCGCGGGCGCCTCGGCGGCGGCCGCGGCGGGCTTCTTGGGCGCCGGCTTCTTCTTGAGGTAGGTGCCGGTGACAACGAGCTCGCTCTCGTCGCGGGCGACCATGTCGTAGTCGTCCGAGAGCTCGATCGCGTGCTTTACACAGAAGTCCGCGCAGTTGGCGCAGAAGGTGCAGCTGCCGAGGAAGAAGCGGCGGGTTATGAGCTGCCCCTCCTCAGTGTCGACGCTGGTGGTGCTTATCGCCCCGCCGGCGCAGACGCGCTCGCACATCCCGCAGCTGATGCACTTGTCGGCGTGGAAGACGATGCGCCCCCTGTAATGCGGCGCGGCCTTGACCGGCTCGGCGGGGAAATTCTCCGTGGCGGGCTTCTGGAAGAGCTGCGTCACGGCCTCCTTGATGAAAGGCAGCATTACTTCTTCGCCTCCCTTTTCTCTTTGAGGATCTGAGCCGCGAGGGCGAGCCCGTGGATGATGGCCTCCGGCTTGGGCGCGCAGCCCGCGATGGAGACGTCAATGGGCACGTACTTGTCGAGCGGGCCGGCCACGGAGTAGCTGCCCTTGAAGACGTTGCAGCTCCTCGGGCAGGAGCCCAGCGTCACAATGACGCGCGGCTCGGGCACCTGTTCTATGGTGCGCAGCACCCTGGGCAGGCTCTGCACGGTGACGGGGCCGCTGACCACGACGATGTCCGCGTGGCGCGGCGTCCCGGCCAGCTTGAAGCCCAGGCGCTCGGCGTCATAGCGCGGCGTGAGCACGGCGACGAGCTCTATGTCGCAGCCGTTGCAGCTGCCGGCGTTGATATGGTAGAGCCAGGGCGACTTAGCGGCGGCGTTGTCTATGAGCTTTTTGAACATATTACCGCCTCCTTAGCAGAACCAGACGAGCAGCAGGCTCACGAGCGCGAAGCCGCTGACCACGGTCCAGAAGAATTTGAAGAGCTGCTCGACCCTGAAGCGCGCGGATATGGCGTGCAGCAGGCTCATGCACACGAGGGTCACGACGGTGCAGAACACCAGCGTGAGGACGACGTCGAGCCAGAGCATCCCGGTCGTGATGCCGCCGAGGAACATCGCGCAGAAGAAGGCGGTCATGACGAACATCTTTATGCAGTGGCTGAGCTTGAACACGGCGAGGGGCTTGCCCGAGTACTCGACCAGGGGGCCCTCGCATATCTCGGTCTCGGCCTCGCCCACGTCGAAGGGGTGCTGGCCCACCTCGCAGGGTATGACGAGCAGCATGGCCACCGCGGCGGGGATGAGCCGCCAGTCAAAGAGGTTGGGCCCGAAGAGCTCCTGCACGGAGGTAATCTGCTCAAGGGAGAAGGTGAAGTAGTACCCGTCGGGCGTCGCGCCCTTGCCGACGGCGAGGATGACGAGTATGAGCGGGAGCTCGTAGGCCATCACGCTGACCATGGTGCGGGAGGCGCCCACGCCCGCGTAGGGCGAGCCAGAGGCGCTGCCGCCGAGAATCATGGCGAGGGTGGGTATGGCGAGCAGGTAGAGGATGACTACCGTATCCCCGTTCGTCGTAAAGGCGTGGAAGCCGCCGAGCGGGATGAAGAGCACGGTGACTATGAGGCTCGCGAGCCCGATGTAGGGCGCGGCCATGAAGACGCCGCGCGCGGCGTTCGCCGGGACGATGCACTCCTTGCCGCAGAGCTTGAGGAAGTCCCAGGCCGGCTGCGTGACGGGCGGGCCCTTGCGGTGCTGCATACGGGCGACGACCTTGCGGTCTACGCCGGCCAGCCAGAGGCCGAACAGGCAGGTGAAGAGCGCGCCGGGGAAAATGAGGATGTATACCGCGTACATTACTATATCCATGATTTCCATATTCCAGCCCTCCTCACAGCATGAACACGAAGCAGTACGTCAGGATTACTGCCGTGGCCGTCACGGCCCAGAGCACGTAATCGTTGGTAACGCCGGTGTGGACGCGCGACATGAAGCCGAGGTAGCGCCGCATGGTGTGCTTGAAGCCCCAGAACAGGTCGCCGCCGGAGATGTGCGAATACTCGGCCGCCTCGCCGCCGAAGAAGACGGCGTGCTTGCTGTCGGGCTCGCAGGTGGTGACGCGGTTGCCGCGCCCGGTCAGGGAGACCAGGAAAACGGCCGCGAGGACGACGACGAAGAGCACGAGCCAGCTGATGGGGCTCCAGCTGCCTATGAGCGGCAGCTGCCCGTTCATGAGCGGCATTACGGCGTCGCCGAGGTGCTCGGCGGCGTAGCCCTGGCCCATGGCGCTGTCGATGTAGAGCGAGGTGTTGTATACGACGTTCACGGCCGGGGTGATGATGTACTTCATCATGACGTTCGGGAAGAGGCCGGTGAACACGCAGAGCGCGGCGAGTATGCCCATGCCGAGCTGCATCCCCGCCGGGGGATCCTTGGCCTTCTCGCAGCCTGGGGCCAGCTGGCCGAAGAACACGCTGTGGCCGACCTTGATGAAGCTCGCGAGCGTGAGCACGCTGGTGACCACGCAGATGACGGTGACGAGCGCGAAGGCGATGTTCCCGGTCTCCGCGGCCTTCTCATACGTGGCCTGGTAGATGAGCCACTTGGAGTAGAAGCCGTTGAAGGGCGGTATGCCGCTTATCGAGAACGCGCCTATCAGGAAGAGTATCGTGGTCTTCGGCATCTTGCGCGCGAGGCCGCCGAGGTTCTCCAGGTAGGTGGTGCCGGTGGCGTAGAGGACGCTGCCGGCCGTCAGGAAGAGGAGGCCCTTGAAGAGCGTGTGGTTAATCGCGTGATAGAGGCCGCCGGCCACGCCCAGCGCCGTGCACAGGCCGAGGCTGGTGAGGATGTAGCCTATCTGGCTTATCGAGTGGAAGGCCAGCAGGCGCTTGAAGTCGTGCTGGTTGAGGGCCATGGTCACGCAGACGAACATGCTGATGCAGCCGATGAAGACCAGCATGGTCTGCACGCTCGTCATGCCCATCGAGCGGAAGAGGAAGTAGCACACACGGATTATGCCGTAGACGCCGGTCTTCGTGAAGACGCCGGAGATGAGCACCGAGACGCTGCTCGGGGCCGCGCCGTGCGCGTCCGCCGCAATGGGGTGGAAGGGGAACATGAAGCTCTTGCAGCCGAAGCCCGTGAAGAGCAGCGCGAAGGCCAGCACCATCGTGGGGTTGAGATTGCCCGGGAGGATGGCGGAGATCTGCGCGAGGTTCAGCGTGTGGCACTGGGCGTACACCAGCGCCGTGCCGAGCAGCGAGCAGGTCGAGCCCACCGAGCCCACGACGAGGTACTTGAAGGCCGCCTCTCGCGCGTTCGGGTTCCAGGTGCGGAAGGCCGTGAGGCCGACGGCCGCGAAGGTCATGACCTCGAGCATGACGTAGATGTTGAAGAGGTCGCCCGAGAGCACGATGCCCATGACGCCGCCGGAGAGCATCAGGTAGAGCGTGAAGTAGCTGCCGCGCGCGTCATCCTGCTTTATGTACTGGAAGGAGTAGATGCACGAGGCTGTGACGGCAATGGCCACGAGCAGGCCGAAGAAGAGGCTCAGCGGGTCCACCTCTATGGCGATGCCTATGGCGTAGCCCTCGACGGGCTCCCAGTTGCCCATCCAGTAGACGATTATCTGCCCGTCCATCATGACGGGCTTGATGAGCAGGCTCAGCAGCGTGAGCGGCACGAGTACGGAGATGCAGGCGATAACGTTGCGCAGCTTTTCGCGCTTGCCGGCGAGCGTCACGCAGAACGCGCCGACGAAGAGCGTCATTATCGCTATGACGGGAAAGTGCATATAGACGTCGTAAGTCATCCGTGCAGCCTCCTTATCTCGCGCGCGTCGAGCGTGCCGTATTCCTTATAGATACGCACGCACAGCGCAAGGGCCATGGCGGTGACGCAGGCGCCTATGACTATGCTGGTGAGCGTAAGGGCCTGGGGCACGGGGTCCACGAAGTACATCCCGCTCACGAGTTCGCCGAAGGTGTAGATGGGCGCGGTGCCGCCTTCGTTGAAGCCTATCGAGACTATCATGAGGTTGAGGCCGTAGTCGGTGAGGCCCATGCCTATGACTATCTTGATGATGTCGTGCTTGGCTATCATGGCGTAGAAGCCTATTACGACGAGGGCGACGGCCCCGATGTAGTTGGCGAGCATCATTCGGACTCCCCTCCTTCCTCGTCCTCGGTGGTGGGAATGGTGTTGTCGTGCTCATGGCCGGGCTCGGTGGCGAGCAGGTATATAACCAGCAGCAGCAGGAAGCCGACGCCGGTGAGGACCTTGAAGCCGACGGAGTAGTTCATGAGGGCGATCGTGCCGGAGCTCCAGAGGTCGCCGATATTGCCGGAATCGAAGAGCACGTTGCGGCAGAAGTTGTAGCCGCAGAATATGCCGAGCATGGCGAAGAGCACGTAGGCGATGGCGCCCACGGCCTCGAGCTTGTGGAGCCTCTCCATGTTCAGCGCGGTGGCGACGCCGCGGAAGCCGTAGCCGAGGTAGAGCAGCAGGACGCCGCTCGCGGCGAGGACGCCGCCCTGGAAACCGCCGCCGGGGCTGATGTTGCCGTGGAGTATGACGTAGAAGCCGAGCACAAGGGCTATGGGCAGGTAGCTGTCCGCCAGGCTCCTGACGATGAGATCGTCACGTTTCCAGTTCTTTTTCACTTCTTGCCGCCCTCCATTCTGCCGCGCCCGCGGCGCAGGATGACGGTCGCGCCCGTGATGGCGATGAGGAGGATGAAGCTCTCGCCGAGCGTATCGTAGCCGCGGAAGTCGAAGACTATGGCGGTGACGTTGTTGACGGCCTGGGTCTTGGCGAGGTTCTCCTTCACCATGATGGCGGCGACGCCGTCCGGGTCGGAGAGGTCGTAATCATAGGGGTCCTGCTGCAGCTCGTACACGTCGGTGCCGCGCCCGTCGTAGGTGATGGGTATCTCCTGCTCCATATACACGACGGAGTAGACGCCGATGCCGAGTATGAGGATAAGCGCGATTGCCGCAATCAGCTTTTTCATTTCTCGTCCTCCCCCTTCCCGCCGGTCTTGCGCAGCGCGACGACGAAGATGATGGTGGTGAGCACCACGCCGACGGCGGCCTCGGCTATCGCGACGTCCGGCGCCTGGAGCATGATGAACTCGAGCGAGACGAAGGCGCCGCAGCCCGCGAGACAGATTATGCTCGAGAGCGTGCGCTTCGCCGTCACGGTCAGCACGGCGCAGACGACGATGCCGAGTATGATGAGCGTATTGAGGATGTAAACAGGAGTAATCATGCCTCTTCACCCTCCTTTATTTCCGTGGGGGCCTCCTCCGCGGCCTCGGCCTCAGCCCCGGCCTCCTCGGGCTCGACGCAGGCCTCGGGGTCCGCGAGCTCGTCGATGGCGAAGCCCTCCTTCGGCCTGATGCCTATCCTGTAGGCCGCGCGGGCCATGGCGTGGCCGCCGACGGGGTTCGCGAGCACGGTGAGGACGCCGATGACTACCATCTTCGCGGCGCTGCCCCAGCTGCCCTTTACGAGCAGGAAGTAGAGGAAGCCGCCGATGAGCGTCAGGAGCACGCCCAGCGTGGTGATGTTGGTGGACGACTGCATACGCGAGAAGGTGTCCGGCATGCGGACTATGCCCACCGCGCCCGCGAAGGCGAAGAAGCAGCCGCCGACGATGAACGCGTCGATTATTATTCTCAGTGCAAGACTCATAGCGTTCCCTCCAGATACTTGCCTATCAGCACCTGGCTGAGGAAGCCCAGTATGGCGGTGACGATGGCGATGTCAAGGTAGATGCCGCGGCCGGAGTACATGGCGACGAGCACGAGCGCCATGTCTGTGAGCACGTCGACGCAGTCGCCCGCGACGGCCCTGTCAGGCGCCGTGGGGCCCTTAATCAGCCGGTAGATGGCTATGAAGCAGCAGAGAATGTAGAATATGGCAAAGTAGATAAGCTCTATCATTTCGCTCATTGCCAGATCCTCCTTACCCATTTTTCCATGCGGCCCTTGATGGCCTCGCCGGCGGCGACGGGCTCCGTCTCCTGCACGTCTATCCAGTGGATATAGTACCACACCTGGCCGCCGCGCTCGTCGATGTCCATGGTGATGGTGCCCGGCGTCAGGGTGATGGAGTTGGCGAGCATGGTCTTGCCGTACTCGGTGGGCACGTCCACGGGCACGCGGACGATGCCGGGGTTAATGTTCAGCTTGCCGGGGCTGAGCGCGCGCTTTGCGACGTCCCAGTTGGCCTTCAGGAGCTCCCAGGGGAATATCGCGACGCAGTACCATATCAGTATGAAGAGCCGCTTCCCGAAGAAGCCGAAGGGCCGCTCATGGACGAACCAGCGCGCGGAGAACCAGGCCACGAGCAGGGAGACGACCGCGCCCACGATGAGCTCCTGGGCCGCGAACGAGCCGGTCAGCAGTATCCAGATGAAATAGCAGAGTATAAACGTGGGGATGACCGCCGCGATGGTCGTCTTTTTATTGTTTTCCAATTTGCAACACCTCCCGGTTTATTCAACTTCCAACGATTCGATATAGAACTCCCGTCCGTGTGTGAGCCTGTAGCCGTACCCGCCGCAGCGCGGGCACTCCGTCCCGCGTATGGGCCCGGCGTAGCCGCAGTCCGGGCACTCGACGGCGGCCGGTATGAGCCGCGTTATGAGCTTCGCGCCCTCGGCCACCGTGCCCTTCGCCGCAATCGGGAAGAACTCGGCGAGGCACTCGGGCACGACGCCGCTCACGGCGCCGACGGAGAGCGTGATGCTCTCCACCCGGCCGAAGCCCTCCTTCGCGGCCTCCCGCTCGCACACCCTGACGACACCCTGCATTATCGCGAGCTCGTGCATCTCACCTGTCGAGGCAGGAGAAGCAGGGGTCTATGCTCGCGATTATCAGGCCCGCGTCGGCCACGGTGTTGCCGCGCAGCATATGCGGCACCGTGGGGGTGTTCTTGAAGCTGGGGACGTGGATGCTCACGCGCTGGTTGAGCTGCGTGCCGTTGCCGGCGACGAGGTAGCTCAGCGCGCCGCGCGGGGCCTCGTGGCGGGCCACCGTGACGCCCTCGGCAATCTTGGGGATTTTGTTGCCCAGGTTTATGGGGCCCTCGGGCAGGTTCTCGAGCGCCTGACGGATAATCTTCATGCTCTCGACGCACTCGAGGAGCCTCACGACCACGCGGGCGAAGACGTCGCAGCTCGGCCAGACGGGCACGTCGAACTCGAAGTCGCCGTAGGCGGAGTAGGGCGAGTCGCGCCGGACGTCTATGTTGACGTTCGAGGCCCTCGCGTGGGGGCCGAGCGCGCCGAGGCGTATCGCGTCCTCGGTGCTCATGACGCCGACGCCCTGCGTGCGCATGGCGACGGTCTTGTCGTTGAGGGAGATGTCGACGATGCGCTGGAGCTGGGGCTCGAACTTATCCAGCCGCTCGAGGATGTCGCGCCTGAGCTCATCGGAGATGTCGCGCCTCGCGCCGCCGACGGTGCACATGGCGTAGTTGACGCGGTTGCCGGAGAGGGCCTCGAGGGCGTCCATGATGCTCTCGCGCACGTCCCAGCAGTGCATGAACATGCTGTCGTGGCCGATGATGTGGAAGGCGATGCCCGCCCAGAGCAGGTGCGAGTGCAGCCTCTCTAGCTCGGCGGTTATGACGCGGATGTACTCGCCGCGCTTGGGGACCTGGAGCTTGTTCACGCTCTCGACGGCCATGGCGTAGGTGAAGGCGTGGGAGTGCGAGCAGATGCCGCAGACGCGCTCCACGAGCACGATGGTCTGTATCGCGTTGCGCTCCGTGCAGAGCTTCTCAATGCCGCGGTGGTTGTAGCCGACGAAGACCTCGGCGTCCTTTATGACCTCGCCCTCGGTATAGAGCTTGGCGTGTATCGGCTCCTCCAGCGCGGGATGGTAGGGCCCTATGGGGACAATGTAGCTCATTCGTCCTTGACCTCCTTCTTCTCACCGAGCATCTCGTCGCGCTTATCAACGAGCTCCGCGAGCGGCGTGACGAGTATCTGCCCCTTGCCCTGGGTCTCGAGCAGGTTTTCGGGCAGGAACAGCCGCTTGGAGGTGTCCAGCCCCTCGAACTCGATGCCCAGGAGCTCGTAGAGCTCCAGCTCGGGCCAGCGGGCCGCCTCGTCGTAGACGCCCGCTATGCTGGGCACGCTCTTCTCGCCCAGCACGTAGTAGCTCTC
>DVKN01000180.1 GCA_018716005.1 Candidatus Scatomorpha stercoravium | reverse complement strand
AGCAGAAGGGCCGCGGATATAAGGATTGCAAGCAGTTTTTTCATGGCATTGCCCCGGGAATAAAATAAGAGAGCACCCAGCGGTGCTCTCTTTTGGCGCGGAAGGAGGGATTTGAACCCTCGCCCGGCTTTAGACCGGCTACTCCCTTAGCAGGGGAGCCCCTTCGGCCTCTTGGGTACTTCCGCCTGTCAAGCTCAGTTATGATAACACATCCTGCGCCGCTTGTCAAGCTCAACATTGACAAGAGGGCGAAAATGCGGTATGCTCTAGCGTATGAAGTACACGACTGTTATTTTTGATTTGGACGGCACCCTGCTCGACACGCTCGACGACCTCACCGACGGCGTAAACCACGCCCTCGCGGACTTCGGCTATCCGCTCGCGGACAGGGAGCAGATACGCGCGCGCCTCGGCTACGGCTCGGGCCATCTGATTGCGGAGAGCGTCCCCGGCGGGCGGGACTGCCCGGACTACCAGGCGGTCTTCGACGACTACCTCGCGTATTACCGCGCCCATTCGAGCGTGAAGACCCGCCCCTACGGCGGCATACCCGAGCTCCTCGCCTCTCTCGGCCGGCGGGGCGTCCGCTGCGCCATAGTCTCCAATAAGCCCGACAGCGCCGCCGTGGAGCTGGGCGAGCGCTGGTTTGACGGCCTCGTCGAGACCACCGTCGGCGAGCGGCCCGGCATACGCCGCAAGCCCGCGCCCGACAGCCTGCTCGAGGTCATGCGCCGCCTGGGCGCGGCGGCCGCCTCCACCGCCTACGTGGGCGACAGCGAGGTGGACATAGACACCGCCCGCGCCGCCGGGGTCGACTGCGTCTCCGTCTCCTGGGGCTTCCGCACACGCGAGCAGCTCGTAGAGAGCGGCGCCGGAGTCATCGCGGACAGCGTCGAAGATCTCGCGCGCGAGCTCGAAAAATAATGCTTGACTTTTCCCGTAAAGCGTGTATAATACTTTTTGCACCTAGCGGGATTGTGTAAAGGTAGCACAGCGGACTCTGACTCCGTATGTGAGGGTTCGAATCCTTCTCCCGCTGCCAGGCCGGACGCTTAGCCGTCCGGCTTTTCTTATTTCCCCGCCGAAAAGCGCCGTGATACGGGAAAAGGCCGTCCGAAGACGGCCTTTTTTGCTTTTCAGTCGAGGCGGGCTTTCGCTATGATGCCTATGCCCAGCGGGTAGGGGCCCGTGTGGACGGCAATCACGGAGCTGATGTGGGTTATCTCTATCTCCTCGTCGGAGCCGAGGCCCAGATCGTCGAGCATGGCCTTGAGCCTCTCGCGGAACTCGACGGCCTCGTCGTAGGCGTAGCCGTAGCCGATGCATATCGAGAACTGGCTGCGGCTCGTAAAGGTCTCGCGCAGGTATTCCTCGGCGTTCCTGAGGGTCTTGTCGAGGGTCTTGGCACGGCCCCTCGCCACGCCGCCGAGGAAGATCTCGCCCTCCTTGAGCGTGATGACCGGGCGGATGCCGAGCGCGGAGCTGACCTTGCCGGCGAGCTTGCCTATGCGCCCGCCGTGGGCGAGATAGTCGATGCTGCCAATGGTGAAGAATATGCGGCCCGTGGGGCGTATCTCATAGAGCCGCTCGACGGCCTCCTCGTAGCCCACGCCGGCGTCGCGCATATTGCAGGCCTCGAGCACCATGAGGCCCTGGAGCACGGTGTTGACCATGGTGTTTATGACGGTTATCTCCGCGTCGGGATAATCCTCGCGCAGGAGGTCGAGCGCTATCTTCGCGGTCTGATAGGAGTTGGAGAACTTCTCGGTTATGCACATTACGATGGCCTTGTCCCCGGCCTTGGCCACCTCGGTGAACACCCGGAGATAGTCCTGGGTCGAGGGCGTGGAGCTGCTGGGATAGACGCCGGGATGCTTGACCATCCACTCGTAGAACTCGGCGTTCGTAATGTCCACGTTCTGCTGCAAATAGTCCCCGCTGCCGAGGAGGACGAAGAAGTTAATGACCTCTATGCCCCGCGCCTTTATGACCTCAGGGGCTATGTCGCCGGAACCGTCGGTAATGACTCGGAAATTGCCCATACTGACACCTTCTTGCCGTTAAGTTTATCTGGCGGAGAGGATGGGATTCGAACCCATGGCCCGTCGCCGGGTCACCGGTTTTCAAGACCGGCTCCTTAAACCACTCGGACACCTCTCCACAGCCGACAAACTATTATACCATCTTACGGCGCTTTTACAAGGGCGAATATTTTTCGCAGATGTTAACTTTCCCTAGAAGAGCCCCGGGACGGCGTACGCGAGCCAGAGGCCGAGCGCGTAGGACATGAGGTTCCCGACGAGGGAGAGCGCCCAGCAGCGCTTTACCGGCACAGGCTCGCCGGCGCGGCGGAAGAACATATCGTAGAGCGCGCCCTCCGCGGCGAAGACCAGACACTCCAGCAGGAAGAAGCGGAAGGCTATCATGAACGAGCCGGCGAGATACGCGATGATATTCACGACGAGGTTGAGCGCGAGCTGCGTGATGACGTTCACCGCCGCGACGGCCTTCAGCCGACCGGGCGTGCGCAGGCGGAAGAGGAAATACGCCGCGGCGCACTCAAGCGCGACGGTGAGCGCGCAGCGTACGGCGAAATTCACTATCGCGCCGGAATAGTCGTAGCTTTTGGAGAGCGCGAGCTCCCCGTCCGAGAGCCTGGCGTCAAACCAGCTCGTGAAGGCGTAGGCCGAGCACTTCCCGCTCGAGACGAACTCGCCCGTCTCCGGGAAATAGAGCAGCAGCTTGAATTCCTCCGGCGGGTAATACGTCCACCAGAGCTGCCCATCCTCCGAGCAGGGCCAGAGCTCCTGCAAAAAGTAATAGCCGTCCGGGTCCTCATAGTCCACGAAGGCGCGCCAGACGTCCTCCCCGGCCTCGCCCACCCTGGCGTTCTCCCCGTCGTAGGCCCGCGAGGGGCCGGTGGAGGCCTCCTCGCTCAGGAGCGTGCCCCAGCAGGGCTCGTCCGGGTCAAGGCCCTCTATGCCTATCCTGACCGAGGGCTTCGGCCCCATGTCAGCGAAGGCCGCCGTGGGGAGCAGGGCCAGCATAAGCAGGCAGGCGATTATCGCGGCGATACGCTTCATATCTCTCCCTCCCGATTCCATTATATATAAAATGACGCCGACCGTAAAGCCAAAGTTCCCGCGGCTCTTGACGAATCGGGCTTTTGGGGTTTAAATTAGTGGTATCCAAGCGAGAGAGGCGACAGCCATGTCCTATTTAATCCGTCCCGCGCGCCCCTCGGACGCGGAGAGCTGCGCCCGGGCCTACGCGCCCTACACCGCAATGCTCATAAACTTCGAGTACTCCGCCCCGGACGGGGCCGAGATGGCCCGCCGGATAACGGAGACAATGCGCGATTACCCCTGGCTCATCTGCGAGAAGGACGGCGAGGTCATAGGCTACGCCTACGCCCACCGCTTCCGCACCCGCCCGGCCTATGACTGGGACGCGGAGCTGAGCATCTACCTCGACCGGAGCGCCACGGGCGCGGGCGTCGGCCCCGCGCTTTACTCCGCGCTGCTCGAGCTGCTGAGGCTCCAGAATTATGTCAACGTATACGGCGCGGTCTCCATCCCGAACCCGCCGAGCGAGAGGCTGCACGAGAAGCTGGGCTTCGAGCGCGTTGCCGTCTTCCGCAGGACGGGCCGGAAGCTCGGCGAGTGGCGCGACCTCGCGTTTTACCACATTGTGCTCAACGATTACGCCGCCTCCCCGGCGGAGGTTATCCCCTTCCCGGCCCTTGCGCCGGAGGCCGTCCTGCGCGCCTGCGCGGAGGGAGCGGCCCGGCTGAACAAATGAGGAGTGATGTTATGTATACTATAAGGCCCGCTGAGAAGGCCGACGCCGCGCGCTGCGCCGCAATCTACGCGCCCTACACCGAGGGGGCCATCACCTACGAGCACCCGGCCCCGGACGCCGCGGAGATAGCCCGGCGCATGGAGGAGGTCACGGCGGCCTACCCCTGGCTCGTCTGCGAGCGGGACGGCGAGGTCATAGGCTACGCCTACGCCCACCGCTTCCGCGAGCGCATGGCCTTCGACTGGACGGTGGAGATGAGCATATACCTCGACCGGGACGCCCTCGGCGGCGGCATAGGCACGGCGCTCTATTCGGCGCTCATCGAGCTCCTCGCCGCGCTCGGATACGTCAACGCCATCGGCACCGTCGCGACGCCGAACCCGCCCAGCGAGCGGCTGCATGAGAAATGCGGCTTCGAGAGGCTCTTCTGCGCCGAGCGCATAGGCTGGAAGATGGGCAAGTGGCGGGACATGACCTATTATATGCTGCGCCTCAACCCGCCCGAGGGCGAACCTGCCCCCGCGCGGCTCTATCCCGAACTGGACGCTGAATACGTCGCGCGCGTCTGCGCGAAGCACGCCGCCGCGATAAGGGAGGCGCGCCATGACTAAGACGAACGCCATGCGCCTCCTGGACGCCGCCGGAATAGCCTACCGCACGGCGGAGTACGAGTACAGCGAGTCCGACCTCTCCGGCGTCCACGCGGCGGAGCAGATAGGCATGCCGGCCGAGCAGGTCTTCAAGACCCTCGTCACCCGCGGGGACAAGACCGGCATACTCGTCTTCTGCATCCCGGTCGCGGACGAGCTCGACCTGCGCCGCGCGGCCTCCGTCTCCGGGAACAAGAAGCTGGAGATGATACACGTGAAGGAGCTCCTGCCCCTCACGGGCTATATGCGCGGCGGCTGCTCGCCCATAGGCATGAAGAAGAAGTACCCGACCTATATAGACGAGACCTACGTCCTCTTCGACGAGATAGCCGTCAGCGCCGGGATGCGCGGCGAGCAGATTATAATCGACCCGGCCAGGCTCGCGGAATACGTGGACGCGAAGGTGTATTGAGCGCCCATCCGCCCCGAATTCGGCCCCGCAACCGCCGGTTGACAAGCTTCAAGGCCCCCTTGGTGGACTCGCAACCGCCTTTTCTGCTATGCTTATGGCGCCGAAAGGAGGCATAACATGAATATCTCAGACAGAATCCAGGCCCTGCGCAGGAGCCGGGGCATCTCCCAGGAGCAGCTCGCCGACGTCCTCGGCGTCTCCCGGCAGGCGGTCAGCAAGTGGGAAGCCGAGCAGTCCTCGCCCGACCTCGAGCGGATTGTCGCCATGGCCGAGTACTTCGACGTCACGACCGACTACCTGCTGCGCGGCATAGAGCCCGCCCGGGAGCGGAAGGGCCGCGCGGACGCGCGCTCGCTCTGCATCGTCTCCACCGCCGTGAACGCCGTCGGCCTGATAATCGGCGCGGCGCTGTGGCGCACGTATCAGAACGCCTTCGCCCCCGCCTTCATACTCAGCGCTCAGGCCGCGGGGCTCGTGCTATGGCTGCTCGCGAAGGGAGGAAGGCCGCGCTGGTATTGGGCGGTCAACGTCTGGCTGCTCGGGATGCTGCCCTCGTACTGGCTGGGCGAGCTTGGGCGCATGGCGCTGTACCGCCTTCCGTCGAGCCCCTTCGCCAGGCTGCTGATAATCGCCGCGCCCGTCATACCCCTCGCCATAGCGGGCTGTATAGTGACGCACCGGGCGCTGAGAAAGAAATAAGGAGGGCCGAGCGCCCTCCGGGATACATGGGTAAAGCGAAAGCCGCGGCGTTTGCCGCGGCTTTCCTGGTGGGCCTTCAGGGACTCGAACCCCGGACCGACCGGTTATGAGCCGGTTGCTCTAACCAACTGAGCTAAAGGCCCGAAAAGGCCGCCGCATTTGCGGCGGCCTCGCTGGCGCCCCCTGTAGGATTCGAACCTACGACCCT
>DVKN01000179.1 GCA_018716005.1 Candidatus Scatomorpha stercoravium | reverse complement strand
ATCTTCGACCTCTGCGCCTTCCGCGTCATAGTCGACTCCATCCCCGACTGCTACAACGCGCTCGGCATGATACACGATATGTACAAGCCCGTGCCGGGCCGCTTCAAGGACTACGTCTCCACGCCCAAGCCGAACGGCTACCAGAGCGTGCACACGACGGTCATCGGCTCGGAGGGCATCCCCTTCGAGGTGCAGATACGCACCTGGGATATGCACCTCACCGCCGAGTACGGCGTCGCCGCGCACTGGAAGTACAAGAGCGGCGACCAGGGCGTCCGCGAGGGCGACGAGGAAAAGTTCGCCTGGGTGCGCCGCCTGCTCGAGGCGCAGCAGGAGACGGACGCCACGGAGTTCGTCCACGACCTCAAGATAGACATGTTCGCCGACGAGGTCTTCGTGTTCACGCCCTCGGGCGACGTCATAAACCTCCCGGCCGGGGCGACGCCGATTGACTTCGCCTACGCCATACACTCCGGCGTCGGCAACTCCATGGTCGGCGCGAGCGTCAACGGGCGCATCGTGACCTTCGACCACAAGCTCCAGAACGGCGACATCGTCGAGGTGCGCACGAGCAAATCCGCCCCCGGCCCCAGCCGCGACTGGCTCCAGCTCGCCAAGAGCTCCTCGGCGCGCACAAAGATAAAGCAGTGGTTCAAGAAGGAGCGCCGCGAGGAGAACATCCAGCGCGGGCGCGAGATGTTCGACGCCGAGCTGCACCGCAGCGGCCTCGTCATGAGCGACGTCACCGACGAGGAGGTCCTGCCGCAGATACTCAAGAAGCTCTCCGTGCCCAGCCTGGACGAGCTCTTCGCCGCCATAGGCTACGGCGGCCAGACCGCCGTCCGGAGCGTCAACCGCGTGAAGGACGAGCTCGCGCGCATACGCCGTCCCGAGAAGAAGACCGTGCTCGACAAGATTACCGAGCAGGCCGAGAAGCGCACCGCGCGCCCGCAGAAGGCCGTCCACGGCATCCTCGTCGAGGGGCTGGATAACTGTCTCATAAAGTTCTCCAAGTGCTGCACCCCCGTCCCGGGCGACGAGATAATAGGCTTTATCACCCGCGGCAACGGCGTATCCATACACCGCTGCGACTGCCAGAACTACCAGCGCCAGCGCCAGCTCCCGGATAACGACGGGCGCTGGATCCGCGTCGGCTGGGCCGACCACATCACCGACTTCTACACCACCACGCTGCACATCACCGCAGGCTCCCGCGGCGGCTTCGTCATGGACATCGCCACCGTGCTCAACGCCATGAACGCCAAGGTCCGCAGCCTCTCCGCCCGCGACGTGGGCGACCAGAGCGTCGCCGTCGTGAGCGTCGAGGTGCGCGACATCGCGGAGCTGCGCGGCATAATGAACCGCCTTCAGGGCGTGCGCGGCGTAACCGAAATAAGGAGGGCCAGCTCATGAGAGCCGTAGTAACCAGAGTAAAATCCGCCTCCGTTACCATCGCGGGGGAGACCGTGGGCAGGATAGGCAAGGGCTTCCTTGTCCTGCTCGGCGTCAGCACGGACGACGCCGAGGCCCAGGCCGTCAAGGTCGCCGACAGGATATGCGGCCTGCGCGTCTTCGAGGACGAGGCCGGCAAGATGAACGTGAACCCGGCCGACGCCGGGGCCGAGCTCCTCATCGTCAGCCAGTTCACCCTCTACGCCGACGTCAAGAGCCGCCGGCCCGGCTTCACCCGCGCCGCCCGGCCCGAGACCGCCGTGCCGCTCTATGAGAAGGTCATCGCCGAGTGCCGCGCGCGCGGCTTCCGCGTCGAGACCGGCGAATTCGGCGCCGAGATGCTCGTCGAGAGCGTCAACGACGGCCCCGTGACCATACTCATAGACACCGCAGAGCTCTGATAATTCGCGACAAACGGAGGCAAGCCATATGCTGATAAAAACCCTGCCCGTCGGGCATCTGGAGACCAACTGCTACGTCGTCACCGACGAGGATACGCTCGAGTGCGCGGTAATTGACCCGGGCGCGGAGCCGAACACCATCCTCGGCTACCTCGAGGACAACCACCTCAAGTGCGCGGCGGTCATGCTCACGCACGCGCACTTCGACCACATCGGGGCGCTCGACGAGGTGCTCACGGAGACTCACGCGCCGCTCTACGTGAACCGGCGCGAGCTCGGCGCGGCGACCGTGCCCGGCTTCAAGCCCTTCAACCCGCCCGAGGACACGCACTATTATTCCGACGGCGACACCGTGCGTGTCGGCTCGCTCAGCTTCAGCGTCGTCGAGACCCCGGGCCACACGCCAGGCAGCGTCTCGCTCGTCTGCGGCGACGCGCTCTTCTCCGGCGACACGCTCTTCCGCCTGAGCTGCGGCCGCACGGACTTCCCCGGCGGCGACATGAACGCCGAGCTCAGGAGCCTCAGGAAGCTCGCCGACCTCCCCGGCGACTACGACGTCTACCCCGGCCACGACATGGCCTCGCGCCTCTCCGTCGAGCGCGCCAATAACCCCTACATGAGCTACGCCATAGAGAAGCTCTGATGCCGAACGCCATAGACTACCTCGACTGGCGCGGAGACATCCCGCTGGACTTCGACGGCTTCAACGAGGTGGACGGGCTCATCGTCAGCAAGCTCACCAGCCTGGACTTCACCGGCATCGTGCCCGAGGACGGCTCGATGCGCTTCGCCGACGCCCTGGGCGAGTATTTCAAGCGCTTCGGCGAGGAGGACCGCCGCCTGGGCGTCCTGCTCCCGGCCGGCACCGTCACCATGGCGAAGAAGCTGCTCGCCTCGCGGCGCTTCGCCGGGCTCGTAATCTCCGACTACGTGAACCACGTCGACGACGCGGCGGCGGAGCAGTTCTGCGCGCTCACGGCCCTGCTGCCCGACGGCAGCCGCTTCGCCGCCTTCCGCGGTACGGACGACACCATCGCCGCCTGGCGCGAGGACTTCAACATGAGCGCCGAGGAGGCCGTGCCCGCGCAGCTCGACGCCGCAGCGTATCTCGAGCGCGAGCTGAGGGCCTTCGACGGGACAATGCGCTGCGGCGGGCACTCCAAGGGCGGCAACCTCGCCGTCTACGCCGCCATGCGCGCGCCGGAGGAGCTCCAGGAGCGCATCGGCGAGGTCTATAACTACGACGGCCCGGGCTTCCGCGTCACCATGCGCGGCGACCCCGGCTACGCGCGCGTCAGGAGCCGCATACGCACGCTCATACCGCAGTACGCCATGGTCGGCGTCCTGCTCACGAACGACGCGGGCTACCAGATAGTCGAGAGCTGCGAGACGGGCGTCTCCGCCCACAACGGCTTCACCTGGCAGGTGAGGGGCCGGCGCTTCGTGCGCTGCCCGGGCTTCGCCCTGCGCAGCCGGGTCTACGCCGAGGCCATTCGGAAGTGGGCCGAGGGGCTGGATTTCGACGAGCGCCGCCGCCTCATCGACGCCGTCTTCGACGCGCTCGAGAGCACGGGCGCGCGCACCCTCACCGAGCTCACCGAGGGCAAGATACGCAAGGCCCTCACCGCCGCGCGCGACCTCATGAGCGACGGGGACGAGCGCGCGCTCTTCACCGGGAGCATGGAGCTCCTCGCCCGCTCGTACCTCGAGAGCGCCCGGAGGGAGCTGCCAGTCATAGGCCGCTTCCGCCGCAAGCAGGACTGAAAAAGAAAAAGCCGCCCTCCCGGCGGCGCAAAAAAACATCTGACCCTTGTCTCAACTCAGACAAGGGTCAGATGCTGTGATTCTTGGTATCTAACATCATTTTAACCTCTCTTTCTGCGGATTTCGGTGCTTCCCTATCCTCCCGCGTCACTTTCTTTTAAGCTCTTAAATCCCGAACTCGATGCCGATAAAAATCTTTTTAATAACTGTCTCTCGCTTTAACAAAGCTGTGTTTGGGCCTTTTCGGAAATACTTGCTTAAAATAAAGTTCGCTGCACGGACGGTCACCCGATTTAGATAAGGCGTTGTACCTTGGCTCGGAGCCGTTATTTATCGCGGGATAAATAACTTCAGGACAATCAATCTGGTTGAGGTGGTCTGGTTTACCGTCTGACTTCTGCCTTTTCGTACTCGGATTATTATCCGGGGCCTTTTCGGTTTGCTGTCTCTGGTTAATACTTTGCTTGATCCCTCTTGCTTGGTCCTTCGATTTATGTCCTGGCTTCCGGCTGAGCCAAAGGTTTGGCTTTCGCCTTTGCTCTTACCTTCTGGTCATAATATACCATTACGCGGGGAAAAAGTCAAGCGGAAATATACTTGTTTCACAGTTTTGGCGATTTGACGAAAATTTAATTTTCGCCTTACACTCCCTTGAAAAACCGGCCCGGCCTGTGATAAAATAATGCTGTTCGGCGCGAAAACGCCGCTCCTTGCGAAAAGGGGCGGCGTTTTTCCGCGTTTTCGGGGCTTTCCCTCAGAGGGCGCGCTCGAGGTAGACGAGCTCGGTGTCCAGCACGCCCTCGTGCAGGGCGCGGTGGCTCCCGGCGAGGCGCCAGCCGTTCCTGAGATAGAGCCGGCGGGCGGGGGCGTTCTTCGCGTTCGTGTCGAGGCGTATGACCTTCGCGCCGCGCCCGTAGGCGAAGCCGCAGGCGAACTCGATGAGCTTCGTCGCGAGGCCGCGGCCGGCGGCGCGCGGGCTCACGCAGAGCGTGTGTATGACGAGCGCCTCCTCGCCCTCGGCGGGGTAGAGCCAGGGGATTTCGGCGTACTCTGCGGGCTGGAAGGAGTTCAGTATGACGCTCGCGAGCGCCTCGCCGCCCTCCTCGAGCACGTACATCGTCCCGGCCTCGAGGGCCTTTTCGGCGGTCGCAGCCGTGGGGTAGACGCCCTCTATCCACTGGGTGTAGTTCTCCCCGGCGCGCTCCTGCGCGAAGATTTCGGAATATATCGCGCATATTGCCGCGATATCGGCGGTTCTTGCGGGTCTAATCATAGTATTACGCACCTTTCATGGGAATTTACCGCTCGCAGAGCCAATAGCTCACGCTGTAGGGCGGGAGGACGCTGCCGCCGCCGAAGTCATGCTCCGCGCCGCTCACGAGGTCGACGGCGCGGCCGCAGCCGGCGTTGAAATGCGCCGTGTAGGGCTCGGAGTCCGCGTTGAAGGCGCAGAGCACGCGCTCGCCGTCCGCCTCACGCTGGAAGATGTACTGCCGGTTCGTGAGCAGCACCTCGGCGTAGCCGCCCTCGCGCAGGGCGCGGGACTTATTACGCGCGGCGATGAGCGCGGCGACGAGCTCCGTGAGCTCATTGCGCTCCGGGCCCTCGAGCGCGGGGCGCAGGCTCGCGTCGCCGTCCCTTTTCTCGCCCTCGAGGCCCCACTCGCTGCCGTAGTAGACGCAGGGGATGCCGGGCATGGCCATCAGCAGGCCGTAGGCCACGGGCAGCTCGCGCTTATCCCGGAGTATGCTCGCGATGCGCGTGACGTCGTGGTTGTCGAGGAAGTTGAAGAGCTTCCTCCCGCGGTAGAGCGCCCAGGGCTCGGAACCGGACTGGCGCTTTATGCTGTGGCCTATTTCGAAGAGGTTGAGGTCGTTCAGGCTCGAGTAGAGGCCTTTGTAGCACTCGTAGTTCGTCACCGAGTGCAGCGACGCGAGCCAGCGGTTGTAGTCGCCGTGCAGCGTCTCGCCGACGAGGAAGAAGTCCGGCCTGAGCGAATCGCAGAAGCCGCGCAGCCTCGCGAGGAAGTCGAGGTCGAGGCAGTAGGCGACGTCGAGCCGCAGCCCGTCTATGCCGAACTCGCCGGCCCAGAACTTCACGGTGTCGAGGATATAGTCCGCGACGGCCGGGTTGCGGAGGTTGAGCTTGACGAGCTCGTAGTGCCCCTCCCAGCCCTCGTACCAGAAGCCGTCGTTATAATTGCTGTTGCCGTCGAAGCTGAGGTTGAACCAGTCCCTGTACGGCGAATCCCAGCGCCGCTCCTGTACGTCGCGGAAGGCCCAAAAGCCGCGTCCGACGTGGTTGAATACGCCGTCGAGCACCACGCGGAGCCCGGCTGCGTGGAAGGCGTCCACAACCGCCCTGAGGTCGGCGTTTGTGCCGAGGCGGCAGTCGAGGGCGCGGTAATCGCGCGTGTCATAGCCGTGCGCGTCGCTCTCGAAGACGGGGTTGAGGTATACGGCCCCGCAGCCGAGGGCTCTGATGTGGGGTATCCAGTCTATAAGCTTCAATATCCGGCTCTCCCGCACCCCGTCGTTCACCCAGGGCACCCCGCAGGCCCCGAGCGGGTAGAGCTGGTAAAATACAGCGTCGTCATACCACATAAAGCGGCACCTCCCGGAAAAAACGTAAAGCAATTATACCACAAGCCAAGCCCCCACGCAACGCGGGGGAGAAATTTGCGGCGCTATGCGCGCAGCATATGGCAGCGCCCGCGCGGAGATGGTAGAATAGAAGCTACCTATAAGAAAAGGGTGGAGTGAGATGAGAAAAATATTGGCATTGGCCCTCGCGCTCAGCCTGGCCGTGAGCATAGCCGTCCCAGCCGGAGCGGCCGGGGCGGAAGAGGGGCTCTACGCATCCTACGACGCGGAGGCCGGCAGCCTCGGCGGCCGGATCAAAGCGCAGGATATGGGCAGCGTCACCGGCGAGAGCGGAGTATCAGGCTATGTCGTGCCGGAGAGCTCCGGCGCGGCGGCGTATTTACTCGCCCCCATAAGCAGAGGAGAGCCGCGGGGGTACGGCATTGACATCGAAGAGATCGAATATGGCACGGAGGGTTTCCGCCTGCTGCGCCTGACGCCCGGCGGCGAATACAGAGGCCGCGGCAGCATAGCCTTCTATATAGACGGCAAAGACAACTCCGGCTTCCCGGTGGTTTTTGAAAACTATAAGCAGCCCGAGCCCGACGTCATTTCCCCGGCGCATACGGCAGCGGCGGAGGAGATTGTCGAGGGGCACGACAAGTCATACTACGGCCCCGCGGCGTTTACCTATGACGGCGGCACATATTATCTCGGGATCACCGACGCCGTTCAGGTAACGCAGCCGTATTCGGCGGGAGGCATCTACGCGTATTCAGACACGGTGGAGCACTGGAGAAACTGCGCCGCGTTTTGGACTCACGATGAAAACGGGTATGAGCTGGTCGGCGCCGGTACGCGCGATGAGCTCCTCGAGGCGTTCAACGATACGCTGACGCTCAGCATCTACGCCATAGGGAACGAAGACGCCGTTGTCCCGGCGCAGATTAAGTTTGCGCCCCAGAACGGCTGGGAGCCTGCGGCCTGCTGGCGCTTCAACAAGGATAACGGCGGCGACTGGGAAATCCGCGTCACCGGCACAATAAACGGGCTGGAAGTTGTCAGCCACACGCTCTTCACCTGGACGGTGAATAAGGTCGAGTCGAAAACATTCACTGCGGAAGACGGCGTGAAAGGGATAAACAGCTGGCTCGGCAGCTTTGCGCCCGACAGCCTGACCAGGTATAAGATTTATCTCGAGCCCGGAAAATTCAACGGCGTCATTACGGTGCCCGACGGGATGAGCGTGCTAATATACGGAACGCGTGACGATGAAAACATGAGAGCCACAAATCTGCGCGGCGGCATCTGCTTCGGCGCGGACTCGCACAGCTATTTTGAGCGCATCAATTTCATCGGCGAAGGCAAGGACGAACCCGTGCGCAGCGACGGCTCGCCCAACTACGCCGTCTACGGCGACAACGGCGGCACCGCCGCGTGCGCGAACTATAGCTTCTGCACATTCCGTGATTACTACACCGCCATCCTCTGCGAGGGCCGCTTCTGCGCCATCGGAGACGGGCTCGGAAGCGAATTTCGGAACAACCACATCGCTTTTTACTTCGACGTTTCCGAGGGCGACGGCGGCGGGAATCCCCACATGACGGGAAATGTTTTCATTGAAAACGACGTCGCCATTGACCTCGCCGGCTTCGCGCCGGACTTCCCTCCGCGCAGATATGTGTTCCGTCAGCTGAGCTTCATCGACAACGGCGTCGACGTGCGCAACAACTCCGGGCGGTATTTCTTCCTGCCGAACAACTACTTCAGCCATGACGGCACGGAGGAGATAAGGACCGCGACCTCCGGCGACCCGATGCTGAACCTCGTCTCGGCCTTCCCGACGGCGGATGAGGCTTTCACGCGGTACAACTACGGGGACGACAGGCCCGTCGTGGCCAACTCCATGGCCGAAGACTATCCCATCCCGGCCTCCGAGCTCGACGGCAAGCTCATTTCCGTAATCGACGACGCCGGCGGCGACGCGCTGCTCGCGACGCTGAGCTTCCCGGAGAGCGCGGCGAGCGGCGACGGCGGCGCGGCGCGGCTGCGCCCCGCGTCCGGGGATGAGGCCGCCTTCGACCCGACGCTTGAGGTCGAGCGCGGCGAGGCGAGCGTGAAGATAAGCATAAACGCCCTCCCGGCGGGGAAGACGCCGACCGTGACCGTCCCCTGCGAGGGCTGGTACGGCGCGGCGGTGAGCTTCGGCGGGGAGGAGCTTGAGGCCTCCTTCGCCGACGGCTCCGTCAGCTTTATCGCCGCAGAGGGCGGGGAGTACACGATAGAGCGGCTTTACGAGCCCGAGGAGCCGGAG
>DVKN01000178.1 GCA_018716005.1 Candidatus Scatomorpha stercoravium | reverse complement strand
GGGTCCCCCGCCCGGCCTGAAAGGCCGGGCGATGGAGACCGGCGCTTCGTTCGCGCAAAGAAAATCCACCAGTGTGCGCACTGGTGGATTTTTTCACGCTCTCTGCGCGAGAGGTGTTTTTTCCGAGGCGGAGCCCCGGAAAAAAGCGCGGAATTCTGCCGAATTCCGCGCGATTTGGATATGATGCTATTTGTTTCGCCGCTGAGGCGGCGAAATTCTGCGAAGCCGGCCTCGTCGCCCGTAGGGCGACATTGGCCGTGGGTGGGGGATTGGGCGTGGGTGCGGGCCTCGCCGCCGCTTAAGCGGCGGCATTGGCACCTTTATTCTATGCGGCGTTTGGCGGGGTAGAGGGGCTTTGTCTGCGGCGTGGGGGGTTCCAGGGATATGCGGGCGGGGTCTATATTCGCGGCGCGGGCCAGGGCGTCGGGGGGGCAGGAGCCGACGGCGCTTATGCTTATCCCGGCCCCGTCGCGGCGGGCGGCGCAGTCTATCAGGCCCGGGACGCGGAAGAGGGCCGAGTCTAGCGCCTCCATGCCGTCCCCGGCGCGGCTGACGCGGTCTATGCGCCTTGTGACGCCGCCGCATTCGCAGGGGGGCAGGAAGCGCGTCATGTCGCCCGTGCGGTAGCGTATGAGCGGCATGGCCTCCATGTCCAGCGTGGTTATGACGAGCTCGCCGCGCTCGCCCTCGGGCAGGGGGCGGCCGTCCCCGCCGATTATCTCGGCCAGCACGTGGTTCTCGCGCAGGTGCATGCCCTCGTGCGCGGCGCAGGTCACGGCCCCGCCGAGGCACATCTCGCGCGAGCCGTAATGCGGGAAGAGCCGCGTGCCGAGTATGCGCTCGATCTCCGCGCAGACGCCCTCGGGGCAGGCGTCGCCGCTGACGAGCGCGCGGCGGATATACGTCTCCCGCCCGCCGAGCCGCCGCCAGCGCAGCAGGCCGAGCAGGGGGACGCTCATGCCTATATAGGCCGAGGGCCGCTCCGCGTCCAGCAGCGCGTCCAGCTCGCCGAGGCTGCGCCCCACGCCCGCGCGCACGCTTCGCGCGCCCAGGGACTCGACCGCCCGGCATATGAGCTCGCCGAGCCCGTCCGGGCCCGAGAAGGGCATGGCCACCAGCACCGCGCCGCCCGGCCCGGTGAATTCGCTTATCCCGGCGGCGAAGAAGCCCACGGTGTGCTCGAGGTCACGCCGCGTATAGAAGACGCGCTTCACCGGCCCCGTCGTGCCGCTGGTCGCGCCGGATATAATGCGCTCGACCTCCGCCTGCGAGGTCAGCAGGAGCCCCGCGGCGTTCGCCGACAAGTCCTCCGCCGTGGTGAAGGGCAGGCGCTCGAGCTCCGCGAGCGAGCCGAGGCGCTCGGGCATATCCTTATAGAAGCCGCCGCGCGCCCTCTCCCGCGCCAGGAGCGCGTTAAGCCGCCGCAATTGCAGCGCCTCGAGCCCGGGGCGCGTGAGGCGGGGGATGCGCTCCGTCTCGCATATCCACTTGTCCAGGGCCGTCCGCTTCATCTCCGGTAGAGCGCCCTCCCGCCGCGCGAGGTCAGGTTGTAGGCGCAGAAGGGCACGAGCCCTCGCTCCGGGTCGGCCTCGTTTATGTAGCAGCGCCGCAGCCGTTCGAGGTCGAGGTTGTCCGCGTCCTGGAAGACCATGCCCGAGACGGTGAAGACCCGCTCGTTCGCCTCGCGCAGGAAGGCGTCGAAGCCGTCGGCCGGCTCCCCCGCCTCGCAGGCGCCCCAGCGCCCGGCGACGAAGTCGCGCGCCTCGCTGCTCCGGCAGCAGCAGCCGCCCGTGCGGCGCGGCAGGGCGGTGAGCGAGCCGTCCCTTTCGCGGCGGTAGCTCGCGTGGAAGGAGCAGTACGAGCTCTCCGCGCCGCCTCCGGCGAAGTGCTCCCGGCGCATGAGCCCGCCCGTCTGCGCCTCTATCTCCCGCAGCACGCGCGGGATGGTGAGCCGCGTCTCCGGCGCGTCGAGCGCGCAGCGGCCGAAGTAGCTGACGGGCTGGAAATGCACGCCCCTCACCGCCGGCGCGCGGGAGAGCGCGAAGCGCAGTATGTCCCCTATCTCGTCCACGTTGACGCCCGGCGCGAGCGTCGGCACCAGCACGACGGGCAGCCCCGCCGCGGCGCAGCGCTCTATCGCGCGCAGCTTCACAGCGGCCAGATCCCGCCCGCGCAGGGCCTCATAGCTCGCGCCGCGCAGCCCGTCGAACTGCAAGAACGCGCAGCTCACGCCCGCCGCGCGCAGCCCTTCCGCGTATCCGTCCTCGTCCGCGAGACGCAGGCCGTTCGTATTGAGCTGGAAGAAGCTGAAGCCCCGCTCGCGGCCCAGGCGCACTATCTCCGGCAAATCGTCGCGAACCGTGGGCTCGCCGCCGGAGAGCTGGATGTTGAAGGGCCCGCCGCGGGCCATGAGCATATCGTAGAGCGCGGCTATCTCGCCGAGCGTGGGGTCGTCCGCGCATTTTTCCCCGGCCGAGGCGAAGCAGACCGGGCAGCGGAGATTGCACCTCGCGGTCAGCTCGAGCAGTACGCAGCAGCCGGCGCTCTCGTGCGCGCCGCAGAGCCCGCAGTCGTAGGGGCAGCCCTTCTCCGGCGCGCGCGTATTGCCCGGCGCGTTCCCGCCGCCGGGCGCCGTGTTCCAGAGCAGGTAGTCGACGATGCCGCCCTCCCAGATGAGCGCCGAGAACTCCCCGTGCTCCGGGCAGCGCTTCACCATGTAGACGTTCCCGTCCTCGCCCACGCATTTCTCGGCCTTAATAACGCCGAGGCACACCGGGCAGACGCTCTCCGTCGAGGCAAAGGCAGTGTATTTCATGCGAGGCCGCGCTCCGCGAGAAGTTCGACACATTTCTCGTAACTGTCAATTATCACGCCGGGGCAGACGGAGAACATATTGCCCCTGTCGCCGCCGGTTATGTCATTGCAGTCCTCGCCGCCGAACTGCGCCGTGCGCCCGGCGAACCAGCGGTGGAACTCCGCGACGAGCTCCTCGCGCTCGGATATATCCAGCCCGCGGCCCAGCAGGCTGAGGAGGCAGGCGCCGCCGCTGAGCGCGCCGCAGGGCCCGCCCGACCAGGCGAAGCCGCCGCAGAGCCCGCGCACGGCCTCTATGAGCTCCGGATTCTCCTTCCCCTCCGCGTCCAGGGCCAGCTGCACCATTATCTGCGCGCAGTAAAGCCCCTCGCGGCTCAGCTCCATAATGCGGTCAAATGCGTCCATAATTAAACCTCCTTGCGCAATATTGCTGACATATAGCGGCAGTTCCGCGCACCCGCCGGGGGCGGCTCCGCCTCGCCGCGCCAGAGCGCCGCAATGTAATATTCGCGCCACTCGTCCGTCGTGTCCTCGGCGCTCAGCAGCTCGAAGCCCGCCTCCCGCGCGAGGGCGGCGAGCGCGGCCTCCCCGCCGGGGAGGACGTCGGAGTACATGAGCGCGCCGCCCGGCCGCAGCAGCCTCCGCGCCGAGGCGAACGCGCCGGGCACGTCGCCGGTGAGCAGGAAGGCGCACTGGCTGAGCGCCGCGTCGAAGCTCCCCGGCCCGAAGGGCGGCGCGAGTATGTCGCCGCGCACGACGTCCGGCCCGGGCGCGAGGTCTATGCCCACGGCCTCGAAGCCCAGCGAGCGCAGGTACCGCACGGCCTCGCCGCCGCCCGCGCCGAGGTCGATTATGCGCGCGCCCGGCGCGAGCGCGGCGGCGGATATGAGCTTTTGGGTGGCGGTAGCGCCGCCGGGGTGACGAGGCATTGCTTGATCCTTTCTTATCCTTTTATAAACCGGCCTTTTTCTGAGGGGCGCTTTCTTTTGTCTTGCCAAAAGAAAGCGTCCCTCAGACTCCCCGCCGGGCTGTGCCCGGAGACAATGCGAGCCTTCGCGTTGGGCGGCCGTCCAAGCTTGCCGCCCGGTAACGTCACCGAGCAGAAGACCCGCGTTAAAGGACTCGTCGGTAACGCATTGTCAGCGGGCACAGCCCGCCGTCCTCGCCGCCGCGGTGCGGCGGCATTGGACTGGCGGCGTGGGGGAGTTGCGATTTAGACGGGCCCTTATTCCTCGGCGGGGATATCGGCCGTCATCCAGCGGCTGAGGCGTATGAGGTCGCGGCCTTCGAGGTCGGTGAGGCGGTAGCAGTCGTCCTCGACGAGATAGAGCCGGTCGAGGAACTGCCAGGCGGAGGAGCAGTTATCCGCGACGGCATTTCCGTCGCGGTCGTAGACCGTGTAGATTATGCGCGGCGTCTCGCCGTCCTCGCCGGGAACAACCTCGTTGCGGGCAATGAGGGCGGGCGCGAAGGGATTGAGCTGGCTTATAAAATCTGTGAGGCTGTCCTCCCAGCGCTTGAGCTCATTTCCGTCAAGGTCGGTCAGGACGGAGGCGTCGCCGTAGAAGTGGAAAATCACGCGGTCGCCGTTGATGCTCGGATAGAAATCGCCCGGGCCATCGGGCACGGCGAAGGTATAGCTCCCGCCGCTGTCCGGCTCGATTGTGATGAGCCCGTCCTCGATTGTATAGAGCCCGTCTGTGTATTCCTCCGCGCCGAAGGGCAGCGGCTCTTCAGCCGGAGGCCAGGTGAGCTCGGCGGGCTTGTCCGCGTACACGCGCCCGTCGCGCAGGTCGATGTAGCTCGGCGCGCCCTCCCCGCCGGTGTCGTAGATGAGATAGTCGCCGGCATATTCGGCATAGCTCAGGTATTCCGCCCTCTCCGCGAAGCCCTCGAGCGGCGCCGCGCCGGCCTCCCAGCGCCAGAGCTCCGCGCCGTCCCAGCCGAGCATGGCGACTGCGCCGTCAGGTTCGAGGCAGAGCGCGCCGCAGCGGCTTTGCAGCGGCACGTCTGAAAAGCACTGACCCGTATACCAGCTCCCGTCCGCGGCGCAGAGGCCGCGGCGAATCTCAAAGGAGCTCCCGTCCGCGCCCTCGGCGGCCTCGCCGGAGCTGAGGATGAGCGCGTCCGCGCTGCCGCGCTCGCCCGCGCCGTCATACCAGCGGCAGCTCTCGACGGAGAAATAGACCGGATCGGTGACTATCTCGCCCTCGTGCGTCGCAAGGCCGTAGAGATAGGTGGTAAAGGGCCCGGCCGGCATCACCTCCCCACCGATATAGGGCACCAGCTCGCCGTAGTCGCCGGCGGGGATGAGGGCGTCGGTATAGCCCTCGTAGCGGCGGTTGGCGATATTCGGGGCGCCCGTCTCCAGCACCTCCCAGTGCGCCTCGAGCTCCGCCGGGCCGGTTGAAGCCGGGGCCGCCTCCGGGCCGCAGGAGGCGAGGGCGGCCAGCAGGGTCGCCGCCAGGGCGAGGGATATTGCATTGCGCTTCATTGTGCTGCCCTCCTGTTTCATAGCTTCAAACCTTTTTCTGAGGGGCGCTTTCTTTTGTCTTGCCAAAAGAAAGCGTCCCTCAGACTCCCCGAAAGGGAAAACGCCTTTGGGCGGTCAGTCGGGGTTGTCTACGGAGCCGTGCCGCCTTGAGGTGAAATCGGCGGCTGCACAAAGCGCGCACTTACGGCTCGGGCGACCGGCGTAATGCTGCCGCCCCGCGACTTACAGGCGGCTGTTGGGCAGAAATCCGGCGTTGTCGTTGCCGGGCGCACTAATTCGCGCGCCCTACCAAAGTTACTGCTGACTTTCAGGCGGCTAACCAACGTGGTGCGCGTCC
>DVKN01000177.1 GCA_018716005.1 Candidatus Scatomorpha stercoravium | reverse complement strand
AAGCGGCGCACATAGCTCACGAACCTCGAACGTATCTCGAAGTTGCGGCGGCTCTCGTCGCTCATGATGAGGTCCACGTACCTCTGGCGGTACTTGAGCTCCACGTTCGTCATGCCGTGGAACTTCTCGGGCAGCGGACGCAGGCTCTTGGCCAGCAGCGTCACGCCCTGGACGTGGACGGAGATCTCTCCAGTCTTGGTCTTGAAGACGTAGCCCGTGACGCCGATGATGTCGCCTATGTCGAACTTGCGGAAGTCCTTGAACTCCTGCTCAGATACGGCGTCGGCGCGGACGTAGAGCTGGATCTGCCCGCGGTCGTCCTTGATGTGGCAGAAGATGGCCTTGCCCATGCCGCGCTTGGACATTATCCGGCCCGCGACGGCGACGGTTTTGTTCTCAAAGGCCTCGAAATCGTCGGTCACTTCCTTCGACCAGGCCGTGCGCTCAAACCTCGTGAGCTCAAAGGGGTCGCGGCCGGCCTCGCGCAGCTCGGCGAGCTTATCGCGGCGTATCTGCAGAATTTCGCTCAGCTCCTGCTCGGGAGCGGCATTGTTCTTTATGTTTTCCCCGCTCATACAGCCCTGCTTTCTTATTCGTTGGTTACGGACAAGATGGTAAAGCGCATCTCTCCGGCGGGGGCTTCAACGGTAACGGTCTCGCCTACGCGATGTCCGAGAAGGGCGCGGCCAATCGGGCTCTCGTCGGAAATACGTCCCTGCATTGGATTGGCCTCCTGCGAGCCGACGATGTGATATTCGACGTCCTCGTTCTCGTCCTCGTCATGCAGCTTTACGCTGCTGCTCAGGCTGACAACGCCGGCGTCCATTTCAGTCTTCTCTATAATCTCGGCGTTCTCTATAAGCACCTTCATCTCGGCAATCTTGGAGTAAAGTTTGCCCTGCTCGGTCTTCGCCTCATCGTACTCGCTGTTCTCGCTGAGGTCGCCGAAGCTGCGCGCCTCCTTAATAAGCTCGCTGACCTCCTTCTCACGGACGGTCTCGAGATAATGGAGCTCCTCCACGAGGGAGTCGTAGCGCTCCCGGCTCATTTTGAACTTGCTGTCGCCACTCATTGCAATCTTCCTTCCATTAAAGTGCGGCACGGCCGCAGTTATTGACATTGTCGCTAATTATAATAAGGCCCCGCGCCCTTGTCAAGGCGTCACATCATCCACTGCACGGCGGAGAGGGCGGCGTTGAGCTGCGAGTCGCCGGTCGCGGTGAGGGCCACCTCCTGGTCGGGTATGAGCCCGCCCTGCTCGGCGAGGTCTATCCCGGCCGGCGTGAGGTAGCGCGCGGTGGAGAGATGGACGGCGCTGCCGTCGGAGAGCTCTATCGTCTGCTGGCTGCGGCTCTTGCCCGTCGTGCGCTCGCCGACAATCTCGGCCCAGTTGTAATCCTGGAGGGCGGCGGCGAAGAACTCTGCCGCGGAGTAGGTGTCCGCGTTCACGAGCACGGCCATGGGCATATCGAGGCAGACGCTGTCGGACTCGGTGGGCGTCTGGTTCCCGGCCTTGTCGACGCTGATGAAGATATTGCCCGAGGGCAGCAGGTAGTCTAGGAGCGTCGTGAGCTCGCTCAGAAGCCCGCCCGGGTTCGTGCGCACGTCGAAGACAAAGCCCAGCGCGCCCTGGCCGAGCAGGGTCTCTATGGCCTTTACGGCCGCGTCGGCGGCGCCGGAGTCGAAGTTCAGTATCTGCACATAGCCTATGGAGCCGCTCAGCATACGGTACGTGACGGGGCTCGTGTAGATGAGCTCGCAGTTGACGCTCAGCTCGGACTCGTTGCCGTCCTTGTCCCTTATCTTCAGCTTTACGCTCTCGCCGAGGTTCGAGCTTATGAAGCTGCGCGCGTCGCCGACGGTCATGCCGGTGATGTCCGTGCCGGCCACGGCGAGGATGATGTCCCCGGCCTCGAGGCCCGCGTTGTCGGCGGGGGTGCCGGAATTGACGCCGGTTATCTTGAGCCCGCCGGTCTCCGCGTCCTTGTCCACCTGGACGCCGAGGCCCACGTACTGGTTCGCGCTGTAGAGCTTGTAGGCGCTGTACTCGCTGGGGCTCATGTAGTAGCTCCACTGGTCGCCCAGGGCCGAGACCATGGCGTCGAAGGCGGCGGCGGAGACGCTCTCCTCGTTCACCGTGCCGACGTACTTCTCGTCAATGACGTTCTTTATCTCGAGGTACTTCATGGCCTGGCTGTAATTTTCCTCGGAGCCTATGCGGCCCCGCTCGCGCTGCACGGTGAGCCCGTAGGTCACGCCGACGCAGAGCACACAGGCAAGTATAAGCGCCCAGAACCTGATTTTTATGCCGAAAAACGCCTTAACGACGCGCCCGAATCCGTTTTTCATTCGCGCCTCCTTAAATAACAGCGCAAGCGTCGGCCCCTCGGGACCGGCGCATTGCACGGCGGGCAGCTGAGCGCCGCCCGCCTCTCCGATTTTACGTTTTTATGCGTCCGGGGCGTAGGTGAGCCCGGAGAAGAACTGCGTCGGGTCAATCGTGCCGCCCGAGTTGCGTATCTCGAAGTGCAGGTGCGGGCCGGTGCTCCAGCCGGTGGAGCCGACGTAGCCTATCGTGTCGCCCTTCGTCACGCTCTGCCCCGCCGTGACGGCGATGGAGCTCATGTGCGCGTAGAGGGTGTAGGTGCCGTTCGAGTGGTAAATCATGACGTAGTTGCCGTAGCTCGAGGAGTACGTCGCAACGGATACCGTGCCGGAGTCGGCGGCTATGACCGTCGCGCCCGCGGCGGCGCCTATGTCTATGCCGGAGTGCCAGCGCTCGGTGCCGAATATCGGGTGGATGCGGTTGCCGTAGCCGCTGGTTATGTAGGTGCAGCTCGGGCAGGGCCAGGTGTAGCTGCCGGTGGCGGTGGAGCCGGGGCCGGTGTAGTCCGTGCCGTTCTGGGCGGCCTCCTGGCGGGCGGCCTCCTCCTCGGCGGCTATCTGGGCCGCGATGGCGTCCATCTGGGCGTTGAGGGCCTGCTCGGCTGCCTCGTTGGCGGCGTATTCGGCCTGGGCGGCCTCGATGTCGGCCTCGAGGTCGTTTATGAGGTCCGTGGCCTCCTCTATCTCGGCCTCGAGCCGGGCCTTCTCGGCCTCGAGCTCGTCCTGCTTGTCGCCGAGGTCGGCGAGGGTGTCCTCATACTCGGCCTTGACCCGCTCGGTCTCCTCGCGGGCGGCGGTGTACTTCTCGTAGAGGCGGCGGTCGGCGTCCATTATCTCGCTGATGTCGTCCATGGCGCCGAGCAGCTCGCCGAGGCTCGTGCAGTTGAAGAGGATGTCGAGGTAGGTGTAGCTCCCGTTCTCCTCCATGGCGCGCACGCGCTTGCAATAGAGCTCGTACTGGCTCGTCTCGGCCTCCTGGGCGTCGGCGAGCTCTTCGGCCTTATCCTCGATGAGGCCGGTGTAGACCTCTATCTGCTCGTCTATGAGCTCCATCTCCTCGACGGCGTACCGGTTCTGCTCGTCGAGCAGGGCCTTCTTCTCGAGGACCGTGTCGCGCTGGGCGAGGAGCTCGTCTATGCCGGCCTGCATCTCCTCGCGCTGGGCCTGGAGCTCCTCCTTCTGCTGCTCTATGGCGTCCAGCTCGGCCTCGTGGCCGCTGGCGAGGGCGCCCATGGAGCCTATTACTGAGAGCAGCAGCGAGGTGAGCAGAAGGAAGGCCATCGCCACCGCTATGACGGATACTGTCTTTTTCTTCATGGTAATCTCCCGGGGAAACTCAAACCTTGAGGTAGTTGCGTATGGCGCTGGAGCCGCCCACCGCGCCGACGGCGACGCCGACGCCGAGGAAGCAGCCGAGCATGGGCCACATCACGGCCGAGACGGGCAGCAGCCCGAAGAGCCCGGCGGCGAGGCCGCCCACCACGCGGTTGAGCAGGAGCGTGTAGAGCCCTATCTCTATGCCGAAGGCCAGCGCGCCGCCCACGATGCCGAGCACAAGGCCCTCGATAACGAAGGGGCAGCGTATGAAGGCGTTCGACGCGCCCACCATGCGCATTATCGCAATCTCCTCGCGGCGGGTGAAGGTCGCGAGCTTTATCGTGTTGGACATGATGAAGAAGCTGACCACGATGAGGATGATTATGAGCGCGAGCGAGACGATGCTGACGACGTTCCTCACGGTCACGAATATCTCCGCATACTCCAGGTGCGCGCGCACCCTCGCGACGCCGTCCACGGCCTCGATGTCCTCCTGCGTGTCCGCCGTCATGGCGACGTCGGTGAGGTGGATGATGTAGCGGTCGCGGAAGACGGTCGGGTCAAGGTACTCGAACATCTCGGGGTCGTAGCCCTCCTGGAAGTCCTCCATCGCCTCCTCGCGGGAGACGAAGTCGGCGCCCGCGACGTTGGGCACGGCCTCTATGAGCGGCTCTATCGCCCGGGCCTCCTCCTCGGAGAGGTTCTCGTCGATGAAGGCCACGACCTCGTTCTCCTGCTCGAGGTCGGCGATGAGCTCGTTTATGTTTACGACCAGCAGCCCGAAGGAGCCCATGATTATGAGGCAGGCCATGGTTATAGTGACCGTGGCGAAGCTCATGAGCCCGTGGCTGAATATGCCGGTGAAGCCGGACTTTATGAGGTAACCGAGTCTATTCAATCTCATAGCTGAAATACCCGTCCATTCCGTCGGAGATAATCCTGCCGTCCTGTATGGCCACGACGCGCTTGGAGAAGGCGTTGACGAGCTCCTTCTCGTGCGTGACCACCAGCAGGGTCGTCCCCAGCTCGTTTATCTTCTCCAGGAGCAGCATGAGCTCGAGGCTGCGCACGGGGTCGAGGTTGCCGGTGGGCTCGTCCGCTATTATCATGCGCGGGGAGTTCACCAGGGCGCGGGCGATGGCTACGCGCTGCTGCTCGCCGCCGGAGAGCTCCTGCGGATAGCGCTTCTCGCGGCCCTTGAGGCCGACGAGCTCGAGGACGTAGGGCACGCGCTCGCGTATGGCAGAGTTCGGCGCGCCCACGACGCGCATCGCGAAGGCGACGTTGTCGTACACCGTCATCTTGTCTATGAGGCGGAAGTCCTGGAATATGACGCCGAGCGTGCGGCGCAGGAAGGGCAGCTTGCGGCGCTTTATGCGCATCATGTCGAAGCCGTTGACGGTTATCTCGCCCGCCGCGGCGTGGACCTCGCCGGTGAGCAGCTTTATGATGGTGGTCTTGCCGGAGCCCGAGGGGCCGACCAGGAACACGAATTCGCCGTCGTGGATTTCGAGGTCCACGCCGTGAAGCGCCTCCGTGCCGCTGCTGTCATAGACCATCCTGACAGAGTTCATCTGAACCATGGGTACTGTTCCTCCGTTTTTTCCCGGCGGCCAGAGCTTTTAGAATTTCGCGCTGTTCTGGCTGTCGAGGTATTTCTTGACCATCATGGCGACCTTGAACACGATGGCGTGGTCAAACTCGCGCAGGTCGAGGCCGGTCAGCTTCTTTATCTTCTCGAGGCGGTACACGAGCGTATTGCGGTGCACGTAGAGCTTGCGGCTCGTCTCCGAGACGTTGAGGTTGTTCTCGAAGAACTTGTTGATGGTCTCGATGGTGTCCTCGTCGAGGGTCTCGATGGGGTTCTTCTTGAAGACCTCGGAGAGGAACATCTCGCACAGCGTCGTCGGGAGCTGGTAGATGATGCGGCCTATGCCGAGGTTTTCGTAGTTGATGATGGTCTTCTCGGTGTCGAAGACCTTGCCGACCTCTATGGCGACCTGGGCCTCCTTATAGCGGTCGGCCAGCTCGCGCAGGTGATAGGCGGTCGAGCCTATGCCTATGACCGTCTTCACGCCGAGCTCGCTCTTTATCGCCGTCTCTATCTGGGCGGCGAGCTGGTTTATCTCCTCCGGGGCGAGCTCCTCGGCTATCTCGCGTATGACGACGATGTCCGTCTCCGTGACGCTCAGCACGAAGTCCCGCTGCCGGTCGGGGAACATATTCTGCACCACCTCGAGCGTGGCGATGTCCGTGTGCTCAACCTGGCGGATGAGGAAGACGACGCGGGGCACGTCGGTGGTGAAGTGGAGCTCCTTGGCGCGCACGTAGACGTCGCCGGGGAGAATGTTGTCGGAGATGATGTTCTTTACGAAGGTGGCCTTGTTGTGCTTCTCCTCGTAGTTGATGCGCGCCTCGCTCATCGCGACGGCGGCGAGGATGCATATGCCGCGCGCGGCCGCGTCGTCGCCGGAGACGAAGACGGCGTAGTCGAAGCGCGTGCCTATCGCGCCGAGCAGCTTGTACGTCCTGACGGCGGAGGCAAAGATTTGTTCCCTCTCCTCGCCCATGGCGGGGAGCATATCCTCAAGGTGGGAGCCTATCAACGCGAGCTCGCTGCAAGCGATGACAAAGCCCTGCTCGTCGGCCACGCCCATGCACCGGTCCGTGGCGTCCTTCATCTGCAATATGACGCTCTGAAAAACCCTGCTAGACATTCTTTTTTCCTCCCTGTTTTCTCCGCGCGGGCCCGCGAAAAAGCTCACGCGCCCCTCCCTGGAACGGCTTTAGTGATTATAGACAATAGGATTTCAAACCGCTTCTCACATCATAATACAGATTTGTGCAAATTTCAATAGAGAAATGTGTAGTATTTGTGAACTTTTTAAATTCCATTGTGGAAAGGGTACAAAACTCACCCTCCAATATACACCGATGAGTTAAAAACAAGGGACCTTTCAAATTGACGAAGTTCCCGCCACTCCCCCTCGCCGAGGGCGGGGTCGAGCTCGAGGCCGCCTATGCTCTCGCGGCGCAGCTCCAGGCAGGGCTTCCCAACGGCGGCGAGCATGCGCTTCACCTGGTGGTACTTGCCCTCCCGCACGTACACGAGGCAGCGGCAGCCCTCCAGAGGCTCCAGGCGCGCCGGCAGGCAGCGCGTGCCGTCGGCAAGGGTCAGACCCTCCGCGAAGGCTTCGGCGTCCTCAGGGCCCGTCTGTACGGCCGTACGGGCGAGATAGCGCTTCACCACGCCCGACTTCGGCGAGATGACACGGTGGGCGAAGTCCCCGTCGTTCGTGAGGAGCAGCAGGCCCGTGGTATCCTTATCCAGCCGGCCGACCGGGGCGATGCCGAGGCGGCGCAGCTCCGGCGGGAAGAGGTCGAGCACGGTCCGCGCGCGAGAGTCGTCCGTGGCGCTGAGTATGCCGGCGGGCTTCGAGAGCATGAAGTAGCGGAACTCCTCGCAGTTCACTTCCGAGCCGTCCACGAGCACGGCGGCGCCGTCGGGGAATTTGTCCTCGGGCTTTGAGACAGTGCATCCGCCTATCGTGACGCGCCCGGCGCGGATGAGCCCGCGGGCCTCGCTACGCGTATACAGCCCGCTCCTCGCGAGCAGCTTGTCGGCTCTGGTCAATTTGCGCCTCCTTGGAATATGCGCGGCCCCGGGGGAATATATTCTCCCGGGAGGGATGTCCGTGAAGTGTAAGGGAAAGCTGACGCGGCGCGGGGCCGTCTTCATAATACTGGCCTTCGCCGTCATTCTCGCCTTCGTCGTGCTCGCCTGCTCCGAGGGCGAGGGCGAGGGGCTCGAGAGCGCGGAGGAGCGCTGCGAATACCTCGGGAGCCTCGGCTGGGACGCCGACCCGGCGACGGAGAGCGGCAAGACCGTGATACTGCCCGCCGAGCTGACGGGCGTCATAGCGCAGTACAACGCGCTCCAGAAGGAGCAGGGCTTCGACCTCGAGCCCTACTGCGGGAAGGAGCTAGAGAGCTGGAGCTACGAGCTCCGGAGCTATCCGAACGGCGAGGAGAACGTCACAGCGCAGCTCTACACCTACAAAGGCAAAGCCGTCGCCGGCGATATCCACAGCAATAAGCTCGGCGGCTTCATGCACGGCATAAAATAGTCCAGGGGGGAACCAGTCCCCGGCTGCCGTTCATAGAAAAGGCCCGGTAGGAATACCGGGCCTTAGTTCCTGATTCATCGGGACGGGGCTTTGCCTCGGCCCGATACCTTAACCCGCGGACACGTGTCCGCGGCCGCCTCGCCGTGCGAGGCGAGGGGGGTATCGCGGCATTTATGCCGCGTATCTAGGGGGGAAGAATTCCCCCCTGGATTATTACTCGTTTATCGCAATAACGACGCCGGAGCCGACGGTACGGCCGCCCTCGCGGATAGCGAAGCGGAGGCCGGTCTCGATGGCGATCGGGGTGATAAGCTCGACGTCCATATCGACGTTGTCGCCGGGCATGCACATCTCAACGCCCTCGGGCAGGGAGATGACGCCGGTCACGTCGGTGGTACGGAAGTAGAACTGGGGACGGTAGTTGTTGAAGAACGGGGTGTGACGGCCGCCCTCATCCTTGCTCAGGACGTAGACCTGGCCCTTGAACTTGGTGTGGGGGTGGATGCTCTTCGGAGCGGCGAGAACCTGGCCGCGCTCGACGTCCTTCTTCGCGATGCCGCGGAGCAGGGTGCCGACGTTGTCGCCGGCCTCGGCGAACTCGAGGGTCTTGTGGAACATCTCGGTGCCGG
>DVKN01000176.1 GCA_018716005.1 Candidatus Scatomorpha stercoravium | reverse complement strand
GAAATGAAAACGAACGACGTTACAGACCGCTATAAGCCGGGTTTTGCGGGCATAGCGCTTGAGTTCGGCAGGCCGTCGGTTGGAGCACACGTGCGCGACATACAGTATGTGGCGCGCCGGCTTGCGGCGCTGGGCGTGGAGTTCGAAAAGCGAAATCCCATCAACAGCATAATAGACCCGGCTACGGGAGATATGCCCGAGGATGTGCTCGACGAATTTATTATTTCCGGCATACTTGAACTAATCGTCCCGCTTGAAAAGCTGCCGGAAGTGTTGGAGACTGTGCTTGACGCGGCAAACCATATTGACACCGTATTCAGCCTGGATCTCATCGGTCGTGTGGATGAAGACGACCGGATTCCCGCGCTGGAGCTCGCCGAGAGCCTTGGGGTGTTCGTGCGGCCAAACGGTAAGACAAACGTCGGCCTCGGCAGATTGTGAGGAAGGAGCGGCTTATGTCACACACACTGCACCGCGAGGGCTCGGCCGAGTCTCTCGCCAATGATTACATCGTACTTCAGATGCCGGGCCAGGATCGCGGTATGGCCGGCTCGGCGGAAAACAACCGCCGTTTCATACGCCTTGCCATAAAGAATCACGCGGTAAACTATAATCACGAGACCCTTGGAGCGCTTTATACAATACCGGATGCCGAGCATGTATTGAGCACGGAACTTGCCGACGGCGGCGGTATTCACGCTGTTTTTACCGATCCGGAGGACTTGACGAATTTCCTCGCCGACTTGAAAGAGGCGAATATGGGCTACTCGGTCGTGGTTTCCGGGCTGCTCAAACGAGTGGACGAATGCTGCCATAAAGCCGGTCTCAAGCGCCACACGGTCAACCTTTCTCTCGGTGTACACGGCCGTACGGACAAGCTCGCTCCAGACGATGTGCGCGAGGTAACGACAATGTGCGGCCACGGAATGGTGACGGCGGCGCTGGTGCTCGATTGTGTTGAGCGCATTGCCGGGGGCCGGATGACGGCAAAGGCGGCGGCTGAGAAACAGGCCGCTCTGTGCCCCTGCGGGATTTTCAACCCGGTTCGGGCGGAGACCCTGCTGCGTCAGATGGCCGACGCGCGTATGAACGGAAAGTCATGAAAGTCGGCCTGAGTGTGAGCACCGCCGACCCAATGGTGTCTGAGGCGCTTGCATGCTGCGGCGCCGACATAGTCTGGATAGACATGGAGCACGCGCCGCTCGGAAAGCGCGAGGTGCTTGCGCACATAACCGCCGTGCACTGCGCCGGAGCGTCCGCTTTTGTGCGCCTTCCGGCGGCAGATGCAAATTTGTCTAAGCCGGTGCTTGATATGGGAGCGGATGCACTGGTATTCCCCATGGTTTCAACGGCGGAGGAGGCCGGAATCGCCGCTGCGTGTATGTGCTATCCGCCGGAAGGCACACGCGGCTACGGGCCGCTTGCGGCAAACAAATACGGCGAAGATGCGGACTATGCGCTCCATGCAAGAGAGCGGCTGCTCTGCTGTGTTCAGCTGGAGACAGGGAAAGCCGTGGAACATGCCGGCGAAATATGCGCGGTTTCGGGGATAGATGCCGTGATAATCGGCAGCATGGATCTCTCGTATGAGCTCGGCTGCCCAGGCAGATTCCTGGATGGCGCTTTTGTGTCGGCTGTGCGGGAGATATCCTGCCAGGCTAGGCGAGCTGGTATAAAGCTTGGGTGTTTTGCGCCATATACGCCTGAGGCGTTAGAACTGTACGGCTCGGTCGGCGTAGACTTTTTCCTGTGCTCAGGGGATCTTGCTCTGATGACAAAGGCCGCTAGGGAGATGCTTGCTGAGCTTAGGTGCCTATCATGAAAAACGGAAAAATAGGCGTTGGATTCATAGGCTGCGGCTACATTGCTGCAAAAAAGCATCTGCCGCTCACGGCTGGCGACAGGCACTGCGAGATAGTTTCGCTGTACAGCCGGAGCCGGAGTAGGGCAGAAGAGTGCCAGAGGCTTTTTGGAGGCCTGGATACACGCGTTGCCGCGTCCGCCGAAGAACTGCTCTCCGACGAACGCGTTGACCTGATTATTATATCTACGCCGAACGATACCCACGCGGAATACTCTATTGCCGCTCTGAGCTCCGGACACGACGTAGTGTGTGAAAAGCCTATGGCAGTCAATTCTGCCGACGCGGAGAATATGCTGCGCTGCGCCGAGGAAAATCATCGCTTTCTGCACATTTCTTATCAGAACCGCTTTTCCAAGCAGGCACAGTTCGCAAAGCAAATGGCCGACTCCGGCGCCCTGGGGGAAATGTATTATGCGCGTGCTCTTGCTCTCCGGCGGCGCGCTCTGCCAAACTGGGGAAGCTGTTCGACTTCTGCACATCAGGGAGGCGGACCGCTTATTGACATAGGCTCCCATGCCCTTGACCTGGCGATGTGGCTGACTGGGAGTTATGAGCTTGACTATGTTGCGGGCTTTACGTCGGACTATATAGCTCGCCGCGGCAGCAGCGCCAACCGCTGGGGAAGCTGGGAGACTGCACGAGTAGACGTTGAAGACTTTGCCGCCGGGTTTGTACGCATGAAGAACGGGGTGGTCATAAACGTAGAGGCGTCTTATGCGCTTAACTCTTCGACCGAGGCAGAGGCTGCGGCGGATGTATTCGGCTCCGACGGAGGTTTAGAATTACGCCGGGACGGGCTTACGTACATTCATGAGCTTGACGGAAAAATTGCTTCGGAGCGCCTGTTTTCCGGTTCCGGAGAACCGAACGAGGCGGAGCACGAGTTCATAGTGCATAAGCTGCTCGCAGGCGACCGTTCCTGTGAAGCGGCGAATCAGGCCCTTGCAGTCTGCAAAGCTGTTGAGGCTTTATATGCTTCGGCAGCAAGCGGGAAGCCTGTATGTTTTTGATTTCTGATCGCACCTCCGGCGCATAATCCGCCTAAAGAGATACGCGAGGGGCGCATTTCTGCTGTTTGGCAGGAATGCGCCCCTCGGGCAATTTATTCTTGTTTATGCGTGTATGTACTATCTCGCCGTTGATTCCCTTTCTATCAGGTTGAACGTCGTTATATAGGTCTGCACCTGTTTATTGGGGTGGCGGAGGACGGTCAGGAGGAGCTCGGCGGCCTGGGAGCCCATGTCGCGGACGTCTATGTTGACGGTGGTCAGCGGCGGGACGGTCTGCTGCGAGAAGGGGTAGTCGTCGAAGGTCATGACGGCGAGGTCCTCGGGAATCCTTATACCGGCCTCGCGGACGGCTATCACGCAGCCGAGGGCGAGGTAATTGTTGGCGCAGACGATGGCGTCCGGCGCGGGGCTCTGCGCAAGCAGCCGCCTCGTCATGCGCGCGCCGTCCGCGAGGGTGGAGTCGCCGAGCCAGATACGGTTTTCCGCGAGCGGGGCGCCGAGGTCCTCGAGCCCGCGCCGTATGCCCTCGAGGCGGTTGGTGGAGCTCAGGTCGTAGTCGCGCCCGCCGATGAAGGCCGCGCGGCGGCAGCCGCGCCGGTGCAGGTGCTCGGCGGCGAGCACGCCGGCGTACACATGATTTATGTCAACCCAACAGACCTGGCTCGCGAAGCCCGGGACGCCGAGTATCATGTGGGGGAAGCGCTTTTCCGTCAGCAGGGCGGCGAGCTCGTGGGACATCACGGAGACGTGCGCCATGATTGCGTCCGCGCCGCGGCGGGCGATGATGTCCCGCGCCGCCTCGCCCGCGTCGGTCTTATCCGTGCCGCGCAGCTCGAGGGTATAGCCGCGGCGGCGCAGGGCTTCCTCCGCGCCGGCGATTATCTCGAACATATGCGGGTTCTCAAAGGCGATGTTGCGGTATAGGTCGGTGAGCAGCACCACGCGCCGCGTCGCGCCCCGGGCGAAGCTCTGGGCGCTGGCGTTGGGATAGTAGCCGAGAGCGCGCATGGTCTCGCGGACGCGCGCCGCCGTGGCCTCGGAGATGCTGTAGTGGCCGTTTATGACCTTGGACACGGTGGAGACGGAGACGCCCGCCTCGCGCGCCACATCCTTTATCGTTATCGACATATCCTCACCGCCTTTAAGCTATTATACCATCCCGGAGCCCGGGATGGTATAACTTTTATTCATATACCGCAAAGCCCCGGGGAGACAGCGCCTTCCCTGAGAGCCCGTCTTCCCAAACCGGGCTGCCCGCGATATCGGGCAGCGCCTCCGCCTCGTCGGAGGCGTTGAGGGCTATGGTCACGCGCTCCGCGCCCAGCCGGCGCTCGTATACCAGGAGGCCGCCCTGAGCGTGCCTTACGCAGAAATCCCCGCGGCGCAGTGCGGCGTGCTCATTACGCAGCCGGGCGGCGCGCTTTATGAAGCCGAGGAGCTCGCGGTCACCGCCGCCCCAGGGCATGGGGGCGCGGTAGTCGAGCTCTTTAAGCCCGCTGAGGCCCAGCTCGTCGCCGTAGAAGAGCATCGGCATACCGACAAAGCTGAACATGAAGAGCGCGGCGAGCTTGTAGCGGCGCTTGTCACCGCCGCAGAGCGTCAGGAAGCGCGGCACGTCGTGGCTGTCGAGCAGATTGAGCTGTACGCCGGCCATCTGCTTTTTGTAGCGCATGAGCATATCGCCGCAGCGCGCGGCGAAGCCGGCGGCGTCGAGCCCGCCCTGCGCGAAGAAGCGCAGGCAGTGGCGGCGGAAGTCGTAGTTCATGGTGGAGTCGAACATATCGCCCTCGAGCCAGTGGCGCGCGGTTTCCCAGACCTCGCCTATGAGCAGCGCGTCGGGCTTCGCTGCCTTGCAGGCCGCGCGGAAGGCCCGCCAGAAGCCGTCGTCCGCCTCGCTCGCCACGTCCAGCCGCCAGCCGTCGACGCCGAATTCCTCTATCCAGCAGCGCCCCACGCCGCAGAGATAGTCGCGCACCTGGGGATTGGCCGTATTCAGCTTGGGCATCATGCGCTCGTAGGCGTAGGTCGCGTAGGTCGGATAGGCCTCCGGGCAGGCCGGGCGCTCGACGGGGAACTCGAGGGCGTAGAACCAGTTGCGGTATTTCGATTTTTCCTGATTGCGCACCACGTCCTCGAAGGCCGGGAAGCGCCAGCCGCAGTGGTTGAAGACGCCGTCTATTATAACCCGCAGCCCCTCGCGGTGCAGGGCGTCGACCATGCGCCTGAAGGCCGCGTCGCCGCCGAAGCAGGGGTCGACGTGCATATAGTCGAGCGTGTCGTATTTGTGGTATTCCCCGGCGGCGAAGATGGGGTTTAAGTATACGCAGTTGAAGCCGAGCTCCTTTATGTACCCGGCGTTCGCCGCGACGCCGTCGAGCGTGCCGCCGAGGCGCGAGCGGGACGTCTCGCCGCGGTATTCGAGCTCGAGCCCCGAGCCGGATATGGAGCCCTCCGCCGAAGCGAAGCTGTCGGGGAAGATGTTGTAGACCAGCGCGTCGCGCGCCCAGTCCGGGACGGAGGCGATGTCGGCGCGGTGGTTATAGGGCAGCTTGAAATACTCCGAGCGCTCGTCGACCAGCGTCCGGGTCAGCTCGTCCCCGTAGTAGTACGTCCATTCGCCGTCCCGGCCGTAGAGCGTGAAGTAGTAGTAGACGCGGTTATACTCGCTCTCGACGCAGACTTCCCAGTAATCATGATACTCGTCCGAGGCGGCGAGCTCCATCTCCAGCGTGGTAAAGATTATCGGCGTCACGCGGCAGGCAGTGTCGCCGTAGGAGAGCGTCACGCGCTCAAGATCGCCCTTCGCGCAGCGAAGGCGGTAGACTATATGCTTTTCGTCGAGGCCGTGGCAGTACTCGCTCATAGGCCGGTGGTATATCGCGGCGCGGTTCATCCCTTTACACCTCCCGCCGTGAGGCCGGAAGTCATGTGCTTCTGGCAGAGGAAGAAGATTATGAGCACGGGCAGCGAGACGGTGATGCTCGCGGCGGCGAATACCGGCCAGCTCCCGCTCATCTCCGTGGCCTGGAGGGCGTAGAGACCGGCGGCCAGGGTGTAGTTTTCCTCGCCGGTCATGAAGGTGGTGGCGTAGATGTACTCGTTCCAGACGTATATGAGTACCATCAGCGCCGTGACGACCACGCTGGGCTTGGCGAGCGGCATGACTATGCGCGTCACGACCTGCAAATCCGTCGCGCCGTCCATGCGCGCGGCCTCCTCGATGTCCACGGGTATGGTGTCGAAGTAGCCCTTCATGTTCCAGAGCGAGAAGACGGCCATGGTGCCGGTGTAGACTATGATGAGCCCAAGCCGGTGGTTCACAAGCCCCAGCGGCTGCAGGAGCCGGTAGACCGCGAACATACTCAAAATAGCCGGGAAGGAGTTCAGCAGCACCAGCCAGCGCAGCACCAGCCGCCTGCCGGGGAAGCGCCGGCGCGAGAAGCAGTAGGCCGCCGGCACGCTCACGGCGAGCGAAATGCACACCGTCGCCGCGGCCAGCAGTATGCTGTTGGCAAACCAGGTCATAATATCCTCGCCTGTGAAGACCTCGATATAGTTGGCCAGCGTGAAATCCTCGGGTATGAAGGAGAAATCCGAGCTCAAAAGCGAATTCGTCCCGGAGAAGGAGACGCTCAGCGCATAGAGTATGGGTATGAGCGTCACGAAGCAGAGCGTGATAAAGAATACGTTCAGCGCGGCGAGGCCTATTCTTTCGCGTGTTTTCTTCTTCACAGTTCCGCCTCCCCTCCGAGCTTGAAGCGCGCCGAGAATATGAGCATCAGTACGAAAATGATAATGGATATGGCCGAGCTGTAGCCGTAATTATTTGTGACGAAGGCGTTCTCATAGGCGTAGGTCAGTATGGTGTGGAAGTTCGAGCCTGTGCGCGCGCCCATCTGCTGCGTGAGCAGGTAGACGACGTCGAACTGCTTGAAGGTGGTGAACACCGTTATAATGACCGCGGGCGCTATGATGGACTTTATCGAGGGCACGGTGATGTACCTCGTGCGCTCCAGCCAGCTCGCGCCGTCGAGTATCGCGCTCTCGTAATAGCTGGAGTCTATGCTCTGGAGCGCGCCGTCCATAATCATTATCATGAAGGGCAGCGCCAGCCAGAGGTTGACCGCGGTGCAGCATATGAAGGCCGACGCATCCGTCGAGAGCCAGCGCATGGTCTCGCGGCCCAGCGCCTCCATCCACTGGTTGAGGAGGCCGAACTCCGAGTTGAATACGCCCGTCTTCCAGAGCAGTATGGAGACGTAGCCCGGCATCGCCCAGGGGAACATCAGGAGCGTCTTATAGAGCTTGCGCAGCCGCAGCTTCTTCACGTTCAGCGCGCTCGCGAGCAGGAAGGCCGCGACGAGCTGCACGGCCATGTTGACCGCCGTCCAGAGCACCGTCGCGAGCAGCGCGGAGAGGAAGCCGGAATCGAAGACGAAGAGCGCGCGCCAGTAGTTGTCCAGCCCGATGAGCGTGAAGTCGAACCAGTGATAGACGCTCATGTTGGTGAGCGAGATGAAGAAGGTGTATATTATGGGGAATACGACTATCAGCGCGATGAGCAGCAGGGAAGGGGCGGAGACGAGATAGCTCACGAGCACGTTTTTAGTGCGCCTTTTCATATCACTTCATGTTGGCGATGAGGTTTTCCGCCTCTGCCAGGGCCTCGTCGAAGCTCTCGTCCACATCGCGGCCGGAGAGGTTGACGTCCGTGAGCAGGTTGCTCATTACAGTCCACATCACGTCCATTTCGGGAATGTTGGGCATGGGGACGGCTATCTCCGCCGTTGCGCGCATGGCCTGCACGAGCTCGTCGTTCGCGACCGCCTCGTCGTCGTAGCACTCCGCCCTCGCCGGGGCGCAGCCGCTCGCGAGCGCGAGCTCCACGCCGACCTCGGGCGCGGTGAGCGCCTCCAGGACGGCGCGCACGGCCTCCGGCTTGCTCTCCGCCGCGTGGGTGAGCACGTGCACGCCCTGCACGCCGGAATAGGGCGCGAGCGGGAGGCCTGTCTCGTCCACCACCGGCATGGGCGCAATCCCGAGCTCTATGCCGGCCTCGCGCGCGCTCGGCACCATCCAGGGGCCGCCGATAGTCGAGTCGGCCTTGCCCTCGAGGAAGAGCGTGTTGACGGTCGAGTACTCCGTCTCGCCGGGCATGAGCCGCACGAACTTGAGGTGGTACTCGAGAGCGTCCTTGGCGGCCTGCGGCTCCGGGAAGGGCACGCCGTCGGCGCTGATTATCTCGCCGCCGAAGCCGTGGATCCAGGCGGCGGAGTAGTAGGCCGTGGAGTGCTGCTCGACAAAGCCGTAGCGGTCGCGCCCCGTGTTGGCCTCCATGTAGGCGTAGAGCTCCTCCGTGGTCTCCGGCGCCATTTCGTCGGTCATATATTTGCTGTTGTACATGAAGAGCAGCGTCTCAAAATAGAGCGGCAGCTGATAGACCGTGCCCTTATACGACGCGGCCTCGGTGGTCATGGGCAGGTAGCTTTCGAGCTCGCCCTCGGGAAGGAGTTCCTCCACCGGCGCGAGTATGCCCATCTCGGCGAAGAGGCCTATCTTGTCGTGCGCGAAGATGAACATATCCGGCGCGCCGGACGGGTCGTTGCCGACGAGCTTGAGCGAGTCGGTGAGACTGGTCTTCTTCTCGAGCGTTATCGTGTAATCCGGCAGCGCCTCGCTGAGATAGCTCTGCACCACCTCGGCTACGGCGTCCTCCTTGTCGTGCCATATCACGATGCTCTTCGGGTCGGACGCCTGCCCGCCGCAGGCGGCGAGCGAGAGCAGCATGAGCGCCGACAAGAGCAGCGAAACGAGTTTTTTCATGTCTCCTCCTTATACTCCGCGGGGCGGGCGCGCACTTGGCGGGCCCGCCCACTTTGACAGGAAATGAAATGAAGCCTTACTTCTTTTTCTTCTTCGAGACGACTACGGCGGCAGCTATCACCGCGATTACCACGACGGCGATGACAATCCACAGCGCCGTATTGCCGCCGCCATTGTCCCCGGCGGGAGCGGGCTCCGCGCTTTCGGCGGGCGTGGGCTCGGGCTCCGCCTCGCCGCTGGGCTTCTCATAGGCGACCGCGGCGTTCTCAGCGTCGGCGACGCTTATCCAGACGTCTTTCCCGGTCTCGACCGAGAGGTCGGTGGTCTGCACCCCGCCCTCGTTGGCGTTTATTATGATGGAGTTGACCCAGCCGGGCACCTCGATGCTGTACCAGCCGTCCTCGCCCTCGGCCATGGCCTCGCCGGGCCAGGCGGAGAAGGCGTTAGTGCCGTCGGGCGCCGACCATGCCCAGCAGCAGGGGCCGGCCCAGTCCGCGGGCACCTGCGCGTAGACTGTGACGGGCGGCGCGTCGGGCGCCTCGGGATCCTCATAGACAACCTCGGTCGTGAGGTCATTGTAGACGGTTACCCAGACCTCTTTGGGCTCGACGCTCACAGCCTCCGTCTCGGCCGCGCCGCCGTTGCCGGAAAAGACAAGGGACGTGGCGGTCACCGGCACGTCCGCCGTGAACCAGCCCTCCTCGCCGCCGGTCATGGCCTTTTCGCTCTCGCCGGCGAGGACGCTCACGCTCTCCCACTCGAGCGGCACGTAGGCGTGGACGGTATAGGTCTCGACGTACTCGGGTATCTCGACGTCCGCCTGCGCCTCATAGCTCACCGTGGTCGCCAGGTCATCCGCGACGGCTATCCACACCTCGCGCCCGGCCTCAAGCACGTCGCCGGCGGTCTGCACCGCGGCCTCGTTGGCGCTGATTATGACGTTCTGCACGAAGGCCGGGACATAAATATAGTACCAGCCGCTCTCGCCCAGCGGCTCCATCGCCCCGCCCGGCCAGGCGGCGAAGGCGTTCGTGCCGTCGTCCGCCCAGGCCCAGCAGCAGGGGTTCTCCCAGCCGGCGGGCACCTGGGCCAGCACGGGCATCATCTCGGTCTCAGCCTCGTCCGCCAGCGCCGCCGTGGTCAATCCGGCGGCCAGCAGCAGGCAGAGCAGCATTGCCAGGAACTTCTTCATTTTTGTACCTCCAATCCGTATTGTTTTATACGTCTCTGAGGCCATATTAGCATCCCGGGGCACGGGGGTCAATGCAAAATTGCGAAAGCAATACACTTAATAATACGTATAAAATATACAATGATACGGCGCTTGGCTTGTGCGTAATATACAGCATAGATTCGTATTTTCCGACGTATTGCGCGGCTGTGGCGCATCATTTATAAGGCGCGAGAGAAAATACTTTCTCATTTTCCGCGCGCGCGTCTTTTCTCGGCGGCAGTGTCACGGCGGTATGGGCGGCATAGGATGTAGCGACGCGGGAAATGCGCCCGCGTGTGCAAATCTTGCGAAGGGAGTAAGCATATGCCGAAATGCAATAACCCGTGCCGGTGCGGCGGCGGCGCCAACACGGGCAGCGGATCCGCCGCCGCTGTGGCCGAGTCCGGCTGCGGCTGCGACTGCCGCATGAACGTCCACAAGTGCTGGGATAATCCCTGCGCGCCCTGCCGCCCCGTTTTCCCGGGCGGCGGCGGGATTACCGGCCCGACCGGCGCGACCGGCCCGACCGGGCCGACGGGCCCCACCGGCCCCACGGGGCCGACCGGGCCGATGGGCGAGGGGCTTGAGACCGTACAGCCCTTCTCGGCCTCGGGCCGCTACCGCAAGGGCGATTTTGTCTTCTACGACGGCGGCCTCTACGTCGCCGATATAAACGACCCGACGGGCACGCCCGGCGCCAGCGCGGACTACAGCCTCGTCACCGTGACGGGCCCCACCGGCGCGACCGGCGGCGTAGGCCCGACCGGCCCGACCGGCCCGACGGGCCCCGCGGGCGACGCGGGTCCGACAGGCCCCACCGGCCCCTCAGGCACCGGCCCGACCGGTCCGACAGGCCCCACGGGCGACGCAGGGCCGACAGGCCCGACCGGTCCCTCCGGCACAGGCCCGACCG
>DVKN01000175.1 GCA_018716005.1 Candidatus Scatomorpha stercoravium | reverse complement strand
GACGCGGCACTTCACGCTCTTCGCGAGCTTGGCCGTCGCGGGGGTGATATAGGTGCTGCGGCCGTTGTGGCTTATCCTGCCCTCGGCGAAGAGCAGCACGCAGTTCCCGCGGCGCAGCCGGCGCATAATGTCCATGACCCCGCCGGCCTTGCTAGAACCCTTGGTGACCTTGATGGGGTTGAACCAGCGGTCGAAGTACTTCCCGAAGAGGCCCATGGCCGCGACGTGCTCGCTCGCCACAAAGTACATATGGTCCCTTATGTGCTCCGCCACGACGAGGAAATCCATGTCCGAGGTGTGGTTCGCGAGTATGAGCACGCTCTCGCCGAACTCGCGCGGGGACTTTACCCTCACGCCGTAGGTCACGCGGCAGACGGCGTGGAAGATGGGCCGGAAGAGCGCGTATATGCGCTTATAGTATGCGTCCGGCCTCCGCTCGGCCGCGCTCACTCGGTCCATACCTCCTCCGGCTTATCCGCGTAGCGCTTCCTGAATATCCTGCGCCGGAAGAGGAAGGTGTTGTAGGCGAGGAAGAGCAGCGTGTATACGCCGAGCATGATGAGCGTGTTCGTGAGGCTCGCGCCCGCGAAGCCCAGCGTCAGCAGCAGCGGCGCGAGGAAGGGAATGCTCGGGAAGTTCTGCAGCACTATGTTGCTGCTCGCCGGGGTGACGTAGTCGGGGTCTATCTCGCGCAGGAGTATCATGCCGGTGCTCAGCGTGCCGGTGAGGGTGCCGAAGTTCGTCATGAAGCTCTCTATCTCGTAGTTCTTGTAGGCGTGCTTCGTGGCCTTGCGCACGTACAAGAAGGTGACGACGGTGCCGATGCCGCAGATGGCGATGAGCATCCAGAGGTTGCGGTAGACGTCCTCAATGTCGATGGCGATAATGCCGGCGCAAATCATGACGTCGAACATGAGGCCGCTTATGCGGTCCATGAGGTGGTCGTTCACGTAGTAGCGCTTGATCGCGCCCTTCTTCTTGAGGAGGCTCATGGCCAGCTTGATGAGGTAGGCGCACAGGAGCGTCCAGAGGAAGTTGAGGCCCCAGGCGAGGTCGCCGACGGCCTTGATGGGCACCATGGCGAGCAGGCGCATGACGCCGTAGGCGAGCACGTAGGCGAGGGCCACGAAGCAGAGCTGGATGCTCATCTTGTCTATGCTCTCGCTGTTGGGTATCTCGTTCGGGTCCTCGACTATGACGCGGTCCTTCTCGGCGGCGAGGGCGCGGCGGGGCTTGACGAGGCCCTTGCGCGTCGCGATATTGAGGTAGATGACGCCGATAATGCTGCCGACGATGAAGCCGATGGCCGCCGTGGCGAGACCGAAGGTGCTGCCGCCCTCGAAGCCGTAGTTGGCCTCGTAGTTGCTGCCCCAGCTCAGGGCGCTGCCCGTGCTCTGGCCGAAGCCCATGGGCAGTATGAGCCCCGCGGCGTAGTAGAAGCCGCCGGAGCTGAGCAGGAAGAAGGCGATGGAGATGACGAGGCCGACGATGGCCTGTATGAGATAGCCGCCGGCCATTATCGCGCCGGACTCGACCACCTTGACCGTGGAGACCTTGCGCTCGCTCTTGGCCGTCTTGAGGGCCATGGCCGCGAAGCCGAGGCCCAGGCAGTGGTAGCAGATTATTTCCATGGTGGCGTTGTCCACGTGCGCGCCCACGCCCGGGATTTGCTTTATCGCCAGCACGAGGAAGCCGCCGATGATGGCCGAGGGTATGTACAGCTTGCGAAGCGCGGGGATGAACGTGCGCAGCACGTTGCCGGCCAGCATGGCCACGAAGACTATGCCAATCTGGCCGAGGAATTCCCACACGTAGGGCTCGGAGAACACTACGGTTTCCGCCATTGAAAATTCACTCCTCTTTGCGGCCCGGAAAGCCGCTTGACTTATAATTCCACACGGAATAAGTATACCACACAATTGCAACAGAAGTTAAACAAACTTAACTTAAGTGTGTAGATTTTGCGTGTCCGCCGGACGCGGACATTGTCGAATTTGCCCACTTATAAACGCGTGTATATTTTGCCCCGGCGAAGGGAGCCAGGGCTTTCCTCTTGTTATGCGGCGGAGGATGTGGTAAAATGTCGGTGTTTTCCCCCGGAAGGAGGGGTTTTATGCAGAGACTCACCGCCCTCGCCCTCTCGGCCTGCCTCCTGCTCGCGCTCGCCGGCTGCGGCGGAGGCGAAGACGCAGCCCCGGGCTGGACGGCCATGGAGCTGGCCCTCGAGACGGCCTCGGACGACACCCTCGCTGCCTTCGCGCCGGGCACGGAGGAATATTCCGCGATTGTCGGCGGGAGCTACGGCCTGGACGAGGACGCGGTTATTGACGGCGCGGTGCTCGCGGCCGCCGGGGCCTCGGCGAAGGAGTGCGCCGTGCTCCGCTTTCCCGATGAGGAGGCGGCCGCGGACGCCGCCGCGCTGCTGCGGGATTATCTCGCCGCGCGGTACGCGGATTTCACCGGCTATATGCCGGAGGAGGCCGCGATGATAGAGTCTGCCCGGGTCGAGACGCGCGGCGCGTACTGCGTCATGGCCGTGCTGCCGGATGCG
>DVKN01000174.1 GCA_018716005.1 Candidatus Scatomorpha stercoravium | reverse complement strand
CCGCTACGTCATGGGCCTCAACCCCGCGATAAAGATGAACCGGCACGGCATAGGCAAGTACCTGCTCCGCAGGGCCTTCGAGCGCGACGGCTGGCTCCCGCACGACCTGCTATGGAGGGAAAAGGCCGCCTTCTCCGACGCCGTCGGGCACTCCATGGCGGACGGCCTCAAGCGCTATGCCGAGGGGAAATACAGCGGCGCCGAGTTCGAGGCCCTGAGCCGGAAATACGATTACGCCCGCCCCTTCACGAAGGAGAGCCTCCTCTACCGGGAGATTTTCGAGAAATACTACCCCGGCCAGGCGCGCATGATCCCCGGCTTCTGGATGCCGAACCCCGCCTGGCCCGGCTGCGGCGTGAACGACCCGAGCGCCCGCGCGCTCTCCAACTACGGCTCGAGCGGGACCTGAGGAATATATCCGGACACGGCAAAGGGCCGCCCTAAATGGGCGGCCCTCTTTTTTGCCGTTATGCCTTATTCAATCGAGATGGAGCGGTTATCCGGCACGAGCTCCGGCCTCTTGGGCAGGGTCAGCGTCAGGACGCCGTCGGTGTAGTTGGCCCTGATGCTCTGCGTCTCGATGCCGCTCACGTCAAAGCTGCGCTCGAAGGTGCCGAAGTGCCTCTCGCGGCGGATGCAGCCCGACTTATTCTCCTCGTGCTCGCTATGGCGCGTCGCGCTGATGGTCAGGCGGTCGTTCTCGAGGTCAATCTTGATGTCCTCCTTCTTGAAGCCGGGCAGGTCGGCCTCGAGCACGAAGGCGTCGCCCTTGTCGGTGATGTCCGTGCGCAGCTCGGCGATGGCGTTATTGCTGTTCGTCCCGAAGAAGTCGTTGAAGAGATTGAAGGGGTCGTATACGGTCCTGCGGGTAGAGTAAGGGGTGAGTTCGAACATGATTTATTCCTCCAGTTAATTATATACGTTTTAGTGTGTCCAGAACCTCGATGCGTTATTCACATCTCTCGTCTGTTTACGTATATAAGATACTGCACAGATTTGAATAAATCATGAACGAACTATGGACAAAGCGTAAACAATTAGCACTCCCATAACGAGAGTGCTAATTACGTAGCCCTTACAGCACCTTGCTGAGGAAGTCCTGGAGCCTCGGGCTCTCGGGGGCTGTGAATATCTTCTCGGGCGTGCCCTCCTCGGCGAGCCTGCCGTCCGCGAGGAAGAGGATGCGGCTGCCGACCTCGCGGGCGAAGCCCATCTCGTGCGTGACGACGGCCATGGTCATGCCGTCGGCGGCGAGCTGCTTCATGACCTCGAGCACCTCGCCGACCATCTCGGGGTCGAGCGCGCTCGTCGGCTCGTCGAAGAGCATGACCTCGGGGTCCATGCACAGGGCCCTCACTATCGCGACGCGCTGCTGCTGGCCGCCGGAGAGCTGCTTGGGGTAATTGAGCGCCTTGTCGGCGAGGCCCACGCGCTCGAGGAGCTTCATGGCCGTGGCCTCGGCCTCCTCACGGGACTTCTTGAGCACGCGCATGGGCGCGAGCGTCATGTTGCGCAGAATCGTCATGTGCGGGAAGAGGTTGAAGTGCTGAAACACCATGCCCATCTTCTGCCGGTGGAGGTCGATGTCCGTCTTGGGGTCGGTGATGTCGACGCCGTCGAAGTATATGCTGCCCTCCGTTGGCTCCTCGAGGAGGTTCAGCGTGCGCAGGAAGGTGCTCTTGCCGCCGCCGGAGGGGCCGATTATGACGACGACCTCGCCGCTCTCTATGTCGGTGCTGATGCCGTCGAGGGCCTTGACCCTGCCGCCGTTATAATACTTCTTGACGTCGCGGACGCTTATAAGCGCGTTAGCGTTCACTCTGCCTCAGCCTCCTTTCCAGCTTGCCCTGCAGCCAGGAGAAAATCATGACCAGCACGAGGTACACGGCCGCCGCCCCGAAGAAGGGGTACATCGCCTCGTAGGTGCGGTCGACTATGCCCTGCGCGGCGTGGACGAGCTCCTTGCCGCCTATGACGGTGATGAGCGAGGTGTCCTTCAGGAGTATGATGAACTCGTTGCCCAGCGCGGGGAGTATGGCCTTGAAGGCCTGCGGTATGACTATGTAGCGCATGGTGTCTATGTAGCCGAGGCCCAGGCTGCGCCCGGCCTCGCTCTGGCCGCGGTCGAGGTTCATGAGGCCGCCGCGGATAATTTCGGAGACGTATGCGCCCGAGTTGATGCCCAGGGTCAGCGCGCCGACCATGGTGGTGTTGCGGCTGGTCTTGAAGATGACGAAGCCCATTATGAGCAGCTGCACCATCATCGGCGTGCCGCGAATTACGGTGACGTAGACCTTGAAGATGGCGTTGAAGAAGCCGAGCACTATATTGCGCTGGCCCACGCGCTGCTGGTCGTGCGCCGTGCGCACGGTAGCCACCAGGACGCCCAGTATGACGCCTATGACGAGGGCGCACGCCGTTACGACGATGGTTGTGCCGACGCCTTCGATGTACTGGAGCCATCGGTCGTTCTCTATGAAGGCCTGGTAGAAGTAGACGTACTGCTCCTTCCAGAAGCCGATGTCCTCGCCTCCGGTCAGCAGCTGCTTCCACAGGGTGTAATTTTCCATGGCGTACTCCTCTCAAAGAAAAGGGCGGCTTTGCGGGCCGCCCTTGACAGTGCGTATCTGCCGGGATTACTCGGCGCTGATGTAGGTGTCGATGATGCTCTGGACGGTGCCGTCGGCTATGAGCTCGGCGAGGGCGTCGTTGATGGCGGCGTTGAGCGCGTCGTTGCCCTTGGTGAGGCCGATAGCGTACTCCTCCTCAACCCAGGGGGTCTCGAGAATCTTCAGGCCGGCGTTGGCGGCGACGAATTCCTGAGCGGGGCCGTTGTCGATGATAACCGCGTCGACCTGGCCGTTCTGCAGGGCCTGGACGGCGGTGATGCCGTTGTCGTAGGCAACGACGGCGTCCTCGCCGTAGCCGCCGTTCTCAGGCGTATCGGAGGCGTAGAGGTAGCCGGTGGTGCCGCGCTGGCAGCCGATGAGCTTGCCCTCGAGGTCGTCGGCGGTGGCGATGTCGCTGTCCTCGGTGACGATGACGACCTGCACGCCGGTGGCGTAGGAGTCGGAGAAGTCCATGACCGCCTCACGGTCGGGGGTCACGGAGAGGCCGGCGAGCATCATGTCCGCCTTGCCCTGCTGGACGGCGAGAAGGGCGCCGTCGAAGTCCATGTCGTCGATGACGAGCTCGAAGCCGAGCTTCTCGGCGATGGCGGCGGCGATGTCGGCGTCGATGCCGATGACATTGCCCTCGTCGTCGGTCATCTCATAGGGAGGGAAGGCGGCGTTGGTGGCCATGATGAGCTTGCCTTCCTCAACGGTGGCGAGCTCGCCCTCGGGCTCCGTGGTGTCGTCGGCGGGGGCCTCGGTGGGGGCGGTGGTATCGTCCGCGGGGGCTTCGGTCGGCTCGGTGCCCGCATCGCCGCAGGCGGCGAGGGCGAAGACCATCACGAGCGCGAGCATAAGAGCAAGAAACTTCTTCATTACAGTTATCCTCTTTCCATTCATTACTTTGGCCGGGATTTAACCCGGTGACGAAATAATAGCACCGCGGGGCGCGTTTGTCAACCGCTTCAATGAAAATTTATGCGGGAAATTCCCCGGATTTTCAGGCCCTCACCGGTTACTATGCACAATATACCGCATATTCTCCCGATTATTCACTTTCCCCCGTCCCTTATGCGCCCCGCGAGGGCGAAGGCGGCGAAGGCGAGTATATCCGCGCAGACCACGCTCGCGCCGCTCGGCGTCTCGAGGGCGTAGGAGGCAGTCATGCCTGTTACGAAGCACGCCACGCTCAGCACGGCGGAGCAGACGGTGACGGATTTAAAGCTGCGGAAGACGCGCATGGCCGCGAGGGGCGGGAAGATGATGAGGCTCGATATGAGCAGCGCGCCCATCATGCGCATGCCCAGCACGACGGTGACCGCGGTCAGCACGGCGAGGAGGGTGTTGTATATCCCCGCCCCGGCCCCGGTGGCGCGGGCGAAGGTCTCGTCGAAGGTGACGGCGAAGAGCCGCGGGTAGAAGAGCGTGAACGATACGAGCACCGCCGCGCAGAGGATTACGCTCAGAGCGGCGTCGGAGCGCGAGACGGTGAGGATGGAGCCGAACATATAGTTCGAGACGTTGGTGTTCACGCCGCTCGTGAGGCTTATGACCAGCACGCCCACGGCGAGCGCGCCCGAGGATATGAGCGCGACCGCGGCGTCGCCCTTTATGGCGCTGCGGCTCTGGCTCACGCGCAGGAGCACGACGGCGGATACGACGACCACCGGCACCGCCACGGCGAGCGGCGCCCAGCCGAAGGCGGAGGCAATGGCGAGCGCGCCGAAGCCCACGTGGCTCAGGCCGTCTCCTATCATGGAGTAGCGCTTGAGCACCAGCGGCGTGCCGAGCAGGGCCGAGCAGAGCGAGACGAGCACGCCGACGAGCATGGCCCTCGCGAGGAAGGGATAGGAGAGCATCTCGAGGATAATCATACCGCGCCCCCCTCCCTGAATATCCGCGCCGCGTCGCTGCGGCGGTACTCGGCCACCGTGCCGAAGAAGATCTGCCTGTGGCCCAGCTGCAATATGTGCGTCGCGTAGCGGAGCGCCGCGTGGATGTCGTGCGAGACCATGACCACCGTGACGCCGTCGCAGAGGTTTATGAGCTTCAGGAGGTTGTACATCTCCCCCGTCGCCACGGGGTCGAGCCCCGCCACGGGCTCGTCCAGGAGCAGCAGGCGGCTCGTCGCGCCGAGGGCCCGCGCCAATAATACGCGCTGCTGCTGCCCGCCGGAGAGGGTCTGATAGCAGCGGTCCTTATATTCCAGCATGCCCATGCGCTCGAGGTTCCGCTCCGTCTCGGCCTTATCCGCCTTGGAGTAGAAGAAGCGCCGCCCCAGCGAGCTGAGCCTCCCGGAGAGCGCGACCTCGAAGACGCTGGCCGGGAAATCCCGCTGCGCCTCCGTCTGCTGCGGCAGGTAGCCTATCTCGCCGCGCCTGAGCCCGCCGCCGTAGCTTATTTTGCCCGCGGAGGGCTCCTTGAGCCCCAGCAGGCCGCGCATGAGCGTCGATTTGCCCGAGCCGTTCTCGCCCACGACGCAGAGGTAGTCCCCCGGGTTCACGGCGAAATTGACGCCCTCGAGCACCGTCTCCCCCGCGTAGGAGAAGGCGAGGTTTTCGCATTTTATGAGAGCCATCACTCCAGCGCCTCCTTCAGAACTTCGGTATTCTCCCACATCAGCTCGAGATAGCCGACGCCCGCGCTGAACTGGCTGCGCGTCACGTTGTGGCAGGCGTTGAACTGCCGCTTGACCGCGCCCGTCTCGTCGCAGACTATGTCCGCCATGTCCTCGTTCGCGAGCTCCGCGTGGAAGACCACGGGTATGCCCTCCGCCTTCACCTTGTCTATTATGAAGGCCACGGTCGCCGCGCTGGGCTCCGCGTCATCCGCGCAGCCGGGGAAGGCGGCGTAATACCCGAGCCCGTAGGCCCGCGCGAAATATAATAGCGGGAAGCGGTCGGCAAAGATAATCGTGTCCCTCGCCCCGTTTGCGACGATTTCCGCGAAGGCCGCGTCGAGCTCCGCGAGCTCTGTTTTGTACGCCGCGAGCTTCGCTTCGTACTCCGCCGCGTGCGCCGGGTCGGCGTCGCAGAGCGCGGCGGCTATCTTCTCGCAAATGAGCGCGGCGTTGCGCGGGCTCGTCCAGACGTGCTCGTCATATTCCGCCTCGCTCTCGTGGTCATGGCCCTCGTGGCTCTCGCCCTCCATGCCCTCGACCGTCTCCTCCTCCAGGAGCTCGACGCAGTCCATGAGCGTGACGGCGCGCACGTCCCCGGCGACGCTCTCGAGCACGTCCGCCACCCAGGCGTCGCTCTCGCCGCCCACGTAGATGAAGACGTCGGCGGACTGTATCTCGAGGATGTCCTTGGGCGTGGGCTCGTAGGAGTGCGCCTCCGCGCCCGGCGGGAGCAGCATGGTCACCGTGCCGAGCTCCCCTACGAGCTCGCGCGCGAAGTCATAGGGCGCGAAGACCGTCGCGACGACGCTGACGCCCTCCCCCTCGTTCTCCGGCGCGGCGCCGCAGGCGGCAAGGCCCAGCAGAAGGGCCGCGGATATAAGGATTGCAAGCAGTTTTTTCATGGCATTGCCCCGGGAATAAAATAAGAGAGCACCCAGCGGTGCTCTCTTTTGAAAGTAGTGACCTACTTTGATACAAAATGCACACCCCACGGACTTTTCGTTAAATGGTTTGAGTTATCGTTAAACCGTGCACACCCATTCCTATACGAATTCTGAAGGGCTCAGGACTCGTTCCAGCTCACCAAACAACTTGGAGATATAGGGAAACAGCTGCATATTGTCAAACTGTCGAAGTTCTTCAATTGAATCGCTTAGGCTACACTGAAGTCGAACATCCCTCTGGTCAGAAGCAAGTTGCTCACGATTTCCATCGTGGGTTTCTTTATAGAAGCCGATGAAACGAGGGCCGGAAAACTGTGCAAGCTCCTCGTAGAGAGGTTTGCCTTTGTGCTTACAGAAGTTATACCTCTGCCGGATATTGCTACTGCCGAATTCCTTCCAGAAATCGATAA
>DVKN01000173.1 GCA_018716005.1 Candidatus Scatomorpha stercoravium | reverse complement strand
GCCCTCACCGGCGGCCCCGGCACCGGCAAGACGACCTCGCTCATGGGCATACTCGAAGCCTTCGACTCCCTCGGCCTCACGACGCTCCTGACGGCCCCCACGGGCCGCGCGGCCAAGCGCATGGGCGAGGTCACCGGCCGCGAGGCCTCGACGATACACCGCCTCCTCGGCGCGGGCTTCTCCGAGGACGGCGAGCGCGTGGTGTTCTCCAAGGACGCCTCGGACAGGCTCGAGTGCGGCGCGGTCGTGCTCGACGAGTGCTCGATGGTAGACATAACACTCATGGACGCCCTCCTTGAGGCCATGCCGGACGACGCGCGGCTCGTCCTGGTGGGCGACGCCGACCAGCTGCCCAGCGTGGGCCCGGGCCGCGTCTTCGCCGACATACTCAAGAGCGGCGTAATCCCCGCCGTGAGGCTCTGGGAGATATTCCGCCAGGCCGGGAGCAGCTGCATAGTCTCCTACGCCCACGCCATCAACCAGGGCGAGCAGCCGCCGCTGACGGCCAACAAGGGCGACTTCTTCTTCCTGCGCCGCGCCACGGCGGAGCGGACGGCGGAGACCATCGTCGAGCTCGCCCGCGACCGCCTGCCCGGCAAGATGGGCATACCGCCGCGCGACATACAGGTGCTGACCCCGACGCGGAAGGGCCCGGCGGGCACGCGCGAGCTAAATAAGCGCCTCCAGGCGGCGCTCAACCCGCCGCGGGAGGGGAAGAACGAGAAAATTTTCGGCGAAATCACCTTCCGCGAGGGCGACAGGGTGATGCAAATCCGCAACAACTATGATATGATATGGAAGAGGGCCCTGCCAACGGGCCAGGTCGAGCACGGCGCGGGCATATATAACGGCGACATGGGGGAAATCCTCGCCGTCGACGCCGCCAACGAGACGCTGACGGTGGACTTCGACGGCCGCGTGGCAACGCTGGGCTTCGACGCGCTCGTCGAGCTCGAGCACGCCTGGGCCGTGACGGTGCACAAGAGCCAGGGCAGCGAATACAGGGCCGTCCTGCTCGCCGTATCGGACGCCGCGCCGAGGCTCATGACCCGGGGCGTCCTCTACACCGCGGTCACCCGCGCGAGGGAGCTGCTCATCGCCGTCGGCGACGAGGACGCGGCCCGGCGCATGATAGATAACCACGTGCAGTCAAGAAGGTACAGCGGCCTCGGTATCAGGCTGAGAACCGGGGAATAGAGAGAAAGGAGCGCCGTCATGAGCAGGCTATTGAGCGACATCATCGACACTCTGCTGCCGCCGAAGTGCATCTTCTGCCGGAAGACCCTGAGGCGGGGCGAGCGGGACTACTGCGCCGAGTGCGAGCGCAGCTTGCCGTACCGCGGCCGCGGGAGGGAGCCGGGGCCGGACTTCGTCGAGGCCGTCTGCGCGCCCTTCGACTACGACGGGAAGGTGCGCACGGCGCTCATGAACTACAAGTTCCACGGCGCGCGCGGATGCGCGGAGGCCTTCGGCCGCTTCGTGGCCGGCTGCGTCAGGGAGAACCTCGCGGGGGAGTACGACCTCATAAGCTGGGTGCCCCTCTCCGGCGCGAGGCTGCGCGAGCGCGGCTACGACCAGGCCATGCTGCTCGCGATGGCCGCGGCGCTCGAGCTCGGCGACGTCGCCGTGGAGACGCTGAGGAAAATCCGCGACGCCGAGCCCCAGAGCGGCAAGCGCGGCCTCGCCGAGAGGCGCGCCAATATCTCCGGCGCTTACGAGTGCGCCGACCCCGAGCTCGTGCGCGACAAGCGCATACTGCTCATAGACGACATAGTGACCACGGGCGCCACGGTGAGCGAATGCGCGCGCACGCTGGGCCTCGCCGGGGCGGAGAGCGTAGTCTGCGCCTTCGCCGCCCGGGCATAATTTACCGCTAATTTGTCTATTATATCAGCACATAAGCCCGCGTCCGGGCGGAAAGGTTGAAGCCAAATGCCGATTTTCGATAAAGACATAGCCCTCGACATGGGCACTACCCGCGTGATGCTCTACCTGCGCGGCAAGGGCGTCGCCCTGCGCGAGCCGACGCTGACGGCGGTGGACAAGTTCACCGGCAAGCTGCTGCGCGTGGGCGAGGAGGCCCAGAAGATGATAGGCCGCACCCCGGCCAGCATAGTGCCGATACAGCCCATCGTGGGCGGCGTCATCTCCGACTACGACATGAGCGTCGCCATGCTGCGCGAGTTCATGAAGCGCGTCACCAGCCTCAGCCTCTTCAAGCCCAGGGTGCTCGTGAGCGTCCCCGGCTCCATCACCGGCGTCGAGGAGCGCGCGGTCATAGACGCCGTCACCGAGGCGGGCGCGCGCAAGGTCTACCTCGTCGAGAGCGCCGTCGCCACGGCCTGCGGCGCGGGCATAGACGTCTCCAAGCCCGACGGCCACCTCATAATCGACATCGGCGGCGGCACGACCGAGACGGCCGTCGTCTCCCTCGGCGGCGTCGCCGAGTGCGAGAGCATAAAGACCGCCGGCGCGGCCTTCGACGAGGCCATTATCCGCTACATCCGCCGCCGCCACAACGTGCTCATCGGCGAGAAGACCGCCGAGGAGGTCAAGATGAGCATAGGCTGCGTGATCCCCCGCCCCGAGGTGGGCGTGGAGGAGGTCAAGGGCCGCGACCTCGTCACGGGCCTGCCCAAGACCGTCAAGATATCCTCCGCCGAGCTCGCCGAGGTCCTGCTCGAGCCCACGCGCGAGATCCTCGAGGCCATACACCTCGTCCTCGAGCGCACGCCTCCCGAGCTCGTCGCCGACATCGCCCAGAACGGCATAATCATGTCCGGCGGCGGCAGCCTTATCTACGGCATCGACCGCCTCGTGGAGCGCGACACGGGCATACGCACCGTCGTCGTCGACGACCCCGTCTCCTGCGCCGCCTACGGCGCGGGCAAGCTGCTCACAAAGCTCAACGACATGGAGGAGGGCATGGTGAACTTCGCCCGCAAGCGTATGCTCCGCAGCTGAGCCGGCCGAAATAGGGATAAAAATATGCGTGAATTCGCTGAATTCACGCATATTTTCAAATATTCGCGCCGCAATTCGCCTATTTCTCCTTCGGCTTCGCGAGCACGGCGGCGAGGAAGCCGCAGATTATCGCCGCGGTTATGCCCGGGGAGGCGGAGGCGAGCGCGCCGGAGAGCGCGCCGGTTAGCCCCTCCGCGGCCACGGCCTCGCGGACGCCGCGCGCGAGCGTGTTCCCGAAGCCGGTGAGCGGCACCGCCGCCCCCGCGCCGGCCCATTCCGCGAAGGGCTCATAGAGCCCGGCGGCCCCGAGGACGACGCCCGCGACGACGTACAGCGTCAGTATCCGCGCCGGAGTGAGGGCGGTGCGGTCTATGAGCAACTGGCCCACGGCGCAGAGCGCGCCGCCGGCGAGGAAGGCCTTCGCGAGGGCCCACAGGAAGTCCATATCAATCCCTCCCGTTCTCGAGCGCGACGGCGTGGCAGATGCCCGGGATGCTCTCGCCCTGCGCGCTCGTCGTGGGGCTCATGAGCGCGCCCGTCGCGGCGAAGAGCACGCGCTTCCAGCGCCCGGAGCGCATATTGCCGAGCACGTAGCCGGCGAAGACGCTGGCCGAGCAGCCGCAGCCGCTGCCGCCGGAGCACACGCCCTGCCGCTTCGGGTCGAATATGACCGCCCCGCAGTCGAAATACCGCGCGTCGGGCGCATAGCCATCCATGCCCAGCAGCTCGCGGAGAATATCGCTCCCCGTGACGCCGAGGTCGCCGGTTATGACGGCGTCGTAGTCCGCGAAATCCCGGCCCGTGTCCGCGAAATGCCGCGCGAGCGTGTCCGCCGCGGCGGGGGCCATGGCCGCGCCCATGTCCGAGGCGTCCGTGACGCCCATGTCGACGATGCGGCCGACCGTGATTAGGTTTACATAAGGCGGAGGGGCGCCGCGCGAGAGTATGACAGCCCCCGCGCCGGTCACGGTCCACTGGCTCGTCGGGGCGCGGAGCGAGCCGTATTCGAGCGGGTAGCGGAACTGCCGCTCCGCAGAGCAGAAGTGCGAGCTCGTGCAGACTGCAACATTTCCCATCCCGCCTCCGTCTATGAGCATGGAGGCGACGGCGAGGCCCTCGGACATGGTCGAGCAGGCCCCGTAGAGCCCGAGATAGGGCGCGCCGCTCTCGCGTAGCGCGTAGGCCGAGCCCGCGCACTGGTTCAGAAGGTCGCCGGATACGACGCAGTCGAGCGCCTCCGGGGCGAGGCCCGCGCGGCCGCAGCAGAGCTCAAAGCAGCGCCGCAGCAGGGCGCTTTCGGCCTTTTCCCAGCTTTTTTCGCCGCAGCGGGCGTCGGTGGCAATGTAGTCGAAGTACCGCGCGAGCGGGCCCTCGCCCTCCTTTTTCCCCGCGCAGGAGGCCGAAGCGAGCACGCCCGGGGCATTATCGAGCGAAATTGTCGCCTCGCCGAGACGTTTTGCGCACATAAACTCACCTCGACGCCAGTTTGC
>DVKN01000172.1 GCA_018716005.1 Candidatus Scatomorpha stercoravium | reverse complement strand
CGGGCTTCACGGGGCGCTTCCCCACGCTCAACGAGGCCGGACGGGTAAAGAAGCCGCCGCGTGACCTCGCCGAGGCCGCCGTGGCCGAGAGCGCCGAGCGCGTCAAGGCCGCGGAGGAGGACGGGGAAGAGGAGGAGAACGAGCCGAAAAAGGCAAAATCTCCCCGCCGCGGCAAGCTCAGGCCGAAAAAAGACATTGACAAGCCCGAGGCCGAAGAATATAGTGACCTCGTAAAGCAGCTCGAGGGCCTCAGCGACGTACAGCTGAAGATTGTCTCCGCCGTCACGGCGAAGCACACCCACGTCGACGACATCATAGAGCGCTCCGGCCTGCCCGCAGCGCAGGTGCTCGGGGAGCTGACGATGCTTCAGATAAAGGGCTATGTAAGTCAGGAACCGGGAAAGAGATTTTCCCTCAATATAAGGCAGAAGTGAGGACTTTTTAATGGCAAAAGCGAAGACGGCCCTCGTCATAGTCGAGTCTCCGGCGAAGGCGAGGACCATCGAGAAATACCTGGGCAGCGATTTCAAGGTCGTGGCCAGCATGGGCCACCTGCGCGACCTGCCCAAGAGCACGATGGGCGTGGATATAGAGCACGGCTTCGAGCCGCAGTATATCCCCGTCAAGGGCAAGGAGGACATCATAGCCGAGCTCAGGAAGCGCTCGAAGGAGTCCGGCATGGTCTATCTCGCGACCGACCCCGACCGCGAGGGCGAGGCCATAGCCTGGCACCTGAAGGAGCTCCTCGAGCTCCCCGACGACAAGGCCTGCCGCGTCACCTTCAACGAGATAACGAAGAAGGTCGTCACCGAGAGCATCCGCGCCCCGCGCGAGATAGACGTCGACCTCGTCGACGCCCAGCAGGCCCGGCGCATACTCGACCGCATCGTCGGCTACGAGCTCAGCCCGCTGCTGTGGAAGAAGATACGCCGCGGCCTCTCCGCGGGCAGGGTGCAGAGCGTGGCGACGCGCATGGTCGTCGACCGCGAGCGGGAGATACGCGCCTTCGTCCCCGAGGAGTACTGGCTGCTCGACGCCTCGCTCCGCCGCGCCGACGGCAGCGAGTTCACCGCGCGCTACTACGGCGAGGGCAGGAAGAAGGTCGAGCTCAAGAGCGAGGCCGAGACCGACGCCGTCATCGCCGACTGCAAAGACGGGACCTTCACCGTCGACACCGTCAAGCGCGGCAAGAAGCAGCGCAGTCCCTCGCCGCCCTTCATCACCTCGACGCTCCAGCAGGAGGCCTCGCGCCGCCTCGGCATGACGCCCAGGCGCACGATGAGCATAGCCCAGCAGCTCTACGAGGGCGTCGACATCACGAACCAGGGCACGATAGGCCTGATAACCTATATGCGTACCGACTCCCTGCGCCTGAGCGAGGAGGCCCTCGCCGCCGCGCGCAGCTATATCACCGCCCACTACGGCGAGGCCTTCTGCCCCGCAACCCCGAACCGCTATAAGGCGCGCGCCGGCGCCCAGGACGCGCACGAGGCCATACGCCCCACCAACGTCGCCCTCGCGCCCGAGCAGGTGAGGCACGACCTCACCCGCGAGCAGTACCAGCTCTACCGGCTCATCTGGGGCCGCTTCACCGCCTCGCAGATGGCGAACGCCGTCTATGACAACGTCACGGTGGAGACGAGCTGCGCCGGGCACAGCTTCCGCGCGAGCTATTCGGAGCTCGTCTTCCCGGGCTACACCGCCGTCTACGACGACGCGAAGGAGGAGGACGCCGAGGCCCCAGTTAAGCGCATCCCGAACCTCGCCGAGGGCGAGAGCGCCGAGTGCGTAAAGCTCGCGAAGGAGCAGCGCTTCACCCAGCCGCCCAGCCGCTACACCGAGGCGACGCTCATACGCGCCATGGAGGAGAAGGGCATAGGCCGCCCGAGCACCTACGCGCCGACCATCACGACCATACTCAGTCACGAGTACGTGGTCAAGGAGGGCCGCTACCTGCGCCCGACCTCGCTCGGCGAGGTGGTCACGGGGCTCATGGAGGAGCGCTTCCCGGACATCGTCGACCTCAAGTTCACCGCCCGCATGGAGGACGGCCTCGACGAGATAGAGAAGGGCGCCAAGGACTGGAAGAGCTACCTCGCGGACTTCTACGGCGGCTTTGAAAAGGAAATGAAGGACGCCGAGAGCGCCATGGAGGGCCAGCGCATAAAGGTCCCCGACGAGGAGTCCGACGAGATTTGCCCCAACTGCGGCAGGAAGCTCGTCTTCAAATCCGGCCGCTTCGGCCGCTTCCTCGCCTGCCCGGGCTATCCCGAGTGCACCTTTACGATGCCCATAGTCGTCGAGATGCCCGGCAAGTGCCCGGCCTGCGGCGGCCGGCTCCTAAAGCGCACCAGCCGCAACGGCTACGCCTATTACGCCTGCGAGCGCGGCAAGGACTGCCCCTGGCGCGGCACCGGCGCGGACGGGCGCGAGATTGTCGGCTTCATGACCTGGGACGTCCCCACGAAGGACAACTGCCCCGAGTGCGGCAAGACGCTCTTCAAGCGCTCCGGCCGCGGCCGCTCGAAGCCCTTCTGCATAAACCCCGAGTGCCCCGCCTACCTCCCGCCAGAGCAGCGCGGCTATAAGCCCCGCAAGAGCGCCGCGGACGCGGACGGCGAGCCCGCCGCGGCGGAGACGGAGGAGGAGAAGCCCGCGGCCAAAAAGCCCGCCGCGAAGAAGGCCCCGGCCAAAAAGGCCGCGTCCGCCAAGAAGACGGCCGCGTCCGGCAAAACCGCGAGCGCCAAGAAGCCCGCGTCCGCCAAAAAGACCGCCGCGTCCGGCAAAACGGCCTCCGCCAAGAAGACCGCCGCGGCCAAGAAGCCCGCAGCCCGCAAGACGGCCAAGAAGGCCGCGGGGGAGGCGGAATAATGGAGACCGTCACCGTAATCGGCGCGGGCCTCGCCGGCAGCGAATGCGCCTGGCAGCTCGCCCGGCGCGGCGTCCGGGTGCGCCTCGTCGAGATGAAGCCGCATAAATACACCCCCGCGCACAAGAGCGAGTATTTCGCCGAGCTCGTCTGCTCGAATTCCCTGCGCGGCGACGACCTCACGAACGCCGTCGGCCTCCTCAAGGAGGAGATGCGGCAGCTCGGCTCCCTCATCATGGAGAGCGCGGAGGCGAACCGCGTCGCCGCGGGCGGCGCGCTCGCCGTCGACCGCGAGGGCTTCGCGAGGTATATAACCGAAAAGCTCGGGAGCGAGCCCAATATCGAAATAGTCCGCGCCGAGGCCGCGGACATCCCCGACGGCGAGGTCGTGATTGCCACCGGCCCGCTCACCAGCGACGCCATGGCCGAGCGCATCCGCGCGCTCTGCCCCGAGTTCGACCTCCACTTCTACGACGCCGTCGCGCCCATCGTCACGCTCGAGAGCGTTGATATGACTACGGCCTACCGCGCCAGCCGCTACGGCAAGGGCACGGCGGATTATGTTAACTGCCCCATGACGGCGGAGGAGTACGCCGGCTTCGTCCGCGAGCTGCGCGGAGCGAAGGAGGCCCCCGTCCACGGCTTTGACGACGGCGCGGTCTTCGAGGGCTGCATGCCCGTCGAGGTCATGGCGCGGCGCGGGGAGGACACGCTCAGGTACGGGCCGATGAAGCCCGTCGGGCTCGTGAACCCGCACACCGGCGCTGAGGACTACGCCGTCGTGCAGCTCCGGCAGGACAACGCCGACGGCACGCTCTACAACCTCGTCGGCTTCCAGACGCACCTCACCTGGGGAGAGCAGAAGCGCGTCTTCTCGATGATACCCGCGCTCAGGAACGCGGATTTCGTGCGCTACGGCGTCATGCACCGCAACACCTATCTCGACTCCCCGCGGCTCCTTGACCGCTTCTACCGGCTCAGGAGCGAGCCGCGCATAAGCTTCGCCGGGCAGATGACCGGCGTGGAGGGCTATGTCGAGAGCGCGGCGAGCGGCCTGCTCGTCGGGATTGAGACCGCGGCGCGCGTCCTCGGCCTAGAGAGCGTCGAATTCCCGGCGGAGACCGCCGTGGGCGCGCTCGCGCTCTACGTCTCCGGCGGCAGCGTGGGCGATTTCCAGCCCATGAACATCAACTTCGGAATAATTACTCCCCTCGGCTACCGCGTCAAGGGCAAGCGCAACAAGAACGCGGAGATATCCCGGCGCTCGCTCGGGATAATAGCCGGGCTCAAAGAGAAAAAGGAGGTACTGTCCCTGTGAGGATACTTATTGACGCCATGGGCGGCGACAGAGCGCCCCAGGCGCCCGTCCTGGGCGCTCTCAGAGCCGTTAAGGAGCTCGGGGTGGACGTCACCCTCATCGGCCAGAAGGAGGCCATAGAGCCGCTCCTGGGCGGCGAGAGCGGCGTCTGCGTCGTCGACGCCCGCGAGATCGTCACCATGGAGGACGACCCGAGCACGGCCACCCGCCGCAAGAAGGACTCGAGCATGGCCGTGGCGCTCAGGATGCTGCGCGACGGCGAGGGCGACGCGGTCGTGTCCGCCGGGAGCACCGGCGCGCTGCTGACCGGCGCGACGCTCACGACGAAGCGCATACCCGGCATACGCCGCGCGGCGCTCGCGCCTGTGCTGCCGAACGGCGCGCGGGGCGTCATGCTCATAGACTGCGGAGCGAACGTGGAGTGCACCCCCGAGTACCTCCTGCAGTTCGCCTACATGGGCAGCTTCTACGCCGACAAGATAATGGGCTGCCCACGCCCGAGGGTCGGCCTCCTCAGCAACGGCACCGAGCCCACGAAGGGCTCGCCCCTCGGCAAGCAGGCCTTTAAGCTGCTCGAGAAGGCGGCCTCGGAGGGCAAGATAAACTTCATCGGCAACGTCGAGGGCACGGACGTCATGGCCGGCGGCGTGGACGTCGTCGTCACCGACGGCTTCACGGGCAACGTATTCCTGAAAGCCAGCGAGGGCATGATAAAGTTCGCCCTCGGCCAGCTCAAGAACGTGTTCTACGGCTCGACGAAGAACAAGCTCGCCGCCCTCGCCCTCAAGAAGGACTTCATGGCCATGAAGGACGGCCTCGACGTCAACAAGGTCGGCGGCACGGCCCTCTTAGGCATCTCGAAGCCGGTCGTCAAGGCCCACGGCTCCTCGAACGAGGAGGCCATATTCAGCGCAATACGCCAGGCCGTGAACTTCTCTCGCGCGGGCGTTATTGAAGAGATAGAGAAAAACATAGAGCATATGCGCATCTCCCCCGAGGAGCTTGCGGGAATGGAGGAACAAAAATGATTTTCGAGAAAATCCGCGGCCTCGTCGCCAAGCAGTTCGTCGTCGACCCCGAGACGCTCAGCCGTGAGACCAGCTTCACGGAAGACCTCAACGCCGACAGCCTCGACGTCGTCGAGCTGAGCATGACCATAGAGGAGCTCTTCGAGCTCAGGGAAATCAGCGAGGACGACCTCAAGAAGATAAGCACCCTCGGCGACCTCGTCGACTACGTGGAGAAAGCCTCGGCCAACTGATGCAGGCCATAGAAGAGAAAATAGGATACAGCTTCCGCAGCCGCGCGCTCCTGGTGAACGCGCTCACGCACAGCTCCTACGCCAACGAGAACCGCGGCCGCAGCTGCGAGAGCAACGAGCGGCTCGAGTTCCTCGGCGACAGCGTGCTCGGCATGGTCGTGGCTGAGGCGCTCTACAGGCGCTTCCCCGACCTGCCCGAGGGGCGGCTCACGCGCATGAGGGCCCAGCTCGTCTGCGAGGAGAGCCTGCACCGCGTGGCCGGCGAGATAGGCCTCGGCGCGCATATCCGCCTCGGCAAGGGCGAGGAGCACACCGGCGGGCGCACCCGCACGAGCATCCTCGCCGACGCCACCGAGGCGCTTATCGCCGCCATGTACCTCGACGGCGGCATGGACGTCGCGCGCGGCTTCATCGAGCGGTACATACTCCCCGAGCTCAACGGCGAGTACATACCCTTCGGCGACGCGAAGACCGACCTGCAGGAGCTGATACAGAAGAAGAGCGGCAGCACCCTCAGCTACGAGCTCGTGGGCGAGAGCGGCCCCGACCACGACAAGACCTTTACGACCCGCGTGCTGCTCAACGGCGAGAGCGTGGGCACCGGCTCCGGCCGCACCAAGAAGGAGGCCGAGCAGGCCGCCGCCCGCGCGGCCCTCGCCGCGCTGCGCAGATGAGCGCCCGGGAGAGCATAATCCCCGTCTTCGTGCCGCATCTCGGCTGCCCGAACGACTGCGTCTTCTGCAACCAGCGGCGCATATCCGGCTCATTGACGCCGGCGAAGCCGGAGGACGCCGCCTCGGCGATAGAGCGCGCGCTTTCGCTGACCCCGCCGGGGACAAGGCGGCAGCTCGCCTTTTACGGCGGCAGCTTCACCGCCATCCCGGCTCATGAGCAGGAGGCGCTGCTCGCCGCCGCGCGGCCGTATCTCGAGCGGGGGGACATAGCCTCCATCCGCCTCTCGACGCGCCCAGACGCCATAGACGGCGCGGTGCTCGCGCGCTTGAAGCGCTATGGCGTGGAGACCGTCGAGCTCGGCGCGCAGAGCATGTCCGAGCGCGTCCTCGCCCTCTCGGGGCGCGGGCACACGGCGGAGGACGTCCGCGAGGCGTCCAAAATGGTCAAGGCGGCGGGCTTCAGGCTCATTTTGCAGATGATGACCGGCCTGCCCGGCTCGGACGACGAATCCGACCTGGCCTCCGCGCGGGAGATAGCGGCCCTTGGGCCCGACGGCGTGAGGATATACCCGACGGTAATCGTGCGCGATACGGCGCTCTATGACCTCTGGAAGGCCGGGCGCTATAAGGAGCACACCGTGGAGGACGCCGTGCGCGTCTGCGCGAGGATCGTGCCCATTTTTGAGGCCGCCGGTATCCCGATAATCCGCATGGGCCTCAACCCGACCGAGGATCTGTCGGGCGGCGACGCCGCCGGCGGGGCCTATCACCCGGCGCTCGGCGAGCTCGTGCGCTCGCGCATAATGCGCAACAGGGCCGAAGAGCTCCTGTCCGGCACTGAG
>DVKN01000171.1 GCA_018716005.1 Candidatus Scatomorpha stercoravium | reverse complement strand
CTCCACCCGTGAGAACATCACCGTCGAAATCTGCTCCAAGTGCCACCCGTTCTACACCGGCAAGCAGAAGCTCGTCGACACCAGCGGCCGCGTCGATAAGTTCAACAAGAAGTACGGCATCAAGGCCTGACCGCCCCGCGGACGCATGGTCTGTTTGTAATAAAATCGCCCGGCTGAGAGGATTCGCCGGGCGATTTTATTTAGAACCGCTTCAGGATTTTTCGTGAGGGATTAAATTGAACGACACCACCAAGAAGAAAGAGCGCGCCGCGCTCTGCGGGCTCTCGGCCGGGAGCATGGACGAGGGCGAGCGCTCGACCGACGAGAGCATGGACGAGCTCGCCGCGCTGGTCGAGACGGCCGGCGGCGAGGTCGTGGGCTCCGTATTGCAGCAGCGCGCCTCGCCCGACCCCAGGAGCTTCATCGGCGGCGGCAAGGTCGCCGAGCTCAAGGAGCTCATCGCGAACGCGGACTGCGACCTCGCCGTCTTCGACAACGAGCTTACGCCGAGTCAGATGCGCGTCCTGGGCGAGGAGCTGGGCGTGCGCGTGCTCGACCGCAGCGGGCTCATACTCGACATCTTCGCGCAGAGGGCGCGCACGCGCGAGGGCAAGCTGCAGGTCGAGCTGGCGCAGTACGAGTACCTTCTCCCCCGCCTCACGGGCATGTGGACGCACCTGGTGCGCCAGACGGCCTCGGGCGGCTCCTCGCCCATAGGCACGCGCGGCCCCGGCGAGACGCAGCTCGAAACCGACCGCCGCCACATCCGCCGCAGGATACAGAAGCTGCGCGAGGAGCTCGAGCAGGTGCGCAAGGTGCGCAGCGTGCAGCGCCGGCGGCGCGAGCGCAACGCCATGCCCGTCGTCGCCATCGTGGGGTACACTAATGCGGGCAAGAGCACGCTTTTAAACCGGCTCACGGGCAGCTCCATAGAGGCCAACGACCGCCTCTTCGACACGCTCGACACCACCACCCGCCGCCTCAAGCTCGACGAGGCGCAGGAGGTGCTGCTCTCGGACACCGTCGGCTTCATCCGCAAGCTGCCGACGCACCTCGTCGAGGCCTTCAAGGCCACGCTCGAGGAGCTGCAGTACGCCGACGTGCTGCTGCACGTCGCGGACATCACGAGCCCCGACCTGGACGTGCAGACCGCCGTCGTCGACGAGCTCATAGAGAAGCTCGGCGCGGGGCAGACGCCGCGGCTCATGGTCTACAACAAGTGCGACCGATATATCGGCGAGCTGCCGCACGGGGAGAACACCGTCTGCATCTCCGCGCGCACCGGCGAGGGCGCGAAGGAGCTCGTCGACAAGATAGCCGGCATCCTCGGCCGGCGCTCGAAGCGCGTGCGCCTCGCCCTCCCCTACGCGCGCAGCGGCATACTCGACACGCTCCGCCGCGAGGCCGCCGTGCTGGACGTGGAGTACACCGAGGACGGCGTCGAATGCGAGGCCGTCGTGAAGCCCGAGCTCTGGGGCCTCGTGCGCAATTACGTGCAGGACGAGGCGGAATAAACGGCCGCTCCGCTGCCCAGGCAAAAAATATCCCGGGATTCAAGCGAATCCCGGGATTTTTGTTTAATTTACTTTTTCGTAGGTGCAGAACTCGCACTCGACGCCGCCGGAGCTGAAGGGCTCGCTCTCCGTCTGCTCCCATTCGGGCAGGGAGTCGAGGTTCGGGAAATAGGCGTCGGAGCGGGGCGTGGCGGCTATCTTCGTCACGTATATCTTGTCGAGGCTGGGGAACATCGACATATACACCGTGGCGCCGCCCACGACGAAGACGCGCTCGTCGTCCGCGCACATCGCCGCCGCCTCGTCGGGCGTGTGGGCGATCTCCGCGCCGTCGGCCGCCGCGTCCTGGCGGGTGAGGATGATATTGCGCCGGCCCTTGAGCGGCTCGCTGTTGGGGAAATCCAGCAGCGTCTTGCTGCCGACTATGAGCGTGGCGCCGCGCGTGAGCTCGGCGAAGCGGCGGCGATCCTCGGGCACTACGATGGGCTGCGTGCCGTCGCTGCCTATACCCCAGTCGGAGTAGACCGCAACTATTGCTTCCATATGATACCTTCTTCCTTTATCCCAAAATCGAGCCGGTTCAGACGGCGACGGGTATTTTCTCTGTGAAATCCGTATATTTATAACCCAGCAGCGAGAAGCTGTCCCGCGTGAAGGCGTAGAAGTCGCTCACGTCCGGGTCGACGGAGAGCTGCGGCGCGGCGTACTGCGGGTTCGAGAGGATTTTCTCCACCATCGGCACGTGGCGGTCGTAGATGTGCGCGTCTGCTATCACGTGCACGAGCTCGCCGGGCTCGAGGCCGGCGGCGCGCGCGAACATATGCACGAGCACGGCGTACTGGCAGACGTTCCAGTTGTTCGCCGTCAGCATATCCTGGCTGCGCTGGTTGAGTATGGCGTTGAGCGTATTGCCGCTGACGTTGAAGGTCATGGAGTACGCGCAGGGGTAGAGCGCCATCTCGCTGAGGTCGGCGAAGTTGTAGAGGCTCGTCAGTATGCGGCGGGAGGCGGGGTTATTTTTGAGGTCGTAGAGCACGCGGTCGACCTGGTCGAACTCGCCCTCGGGGAACTTGTACTTGACGCCGAGCTGGTAGCCGTAGGCCTTGCCGATGGAGCCCGTCTCGTCCGCCCAGGCGTCCCAGACATGGCCTCTGAGCTCGCGGACGTTGTTGGACTTCTTCTGCCAAATCCACAGCAGCTCGTCCACAGCGCTCTTCCAGAAGGTGCGGCGTATGGTGAGTATGGGGAACTCCTCCCTGAGGTCGTAGCGGTTCACGACGCCGAAGAGCTTGACCGTGTGGGCGGGGCTTCCGTCCTCCCAGCGCGGGCGCACTTCGCGGTCGGTGTCCCAGACGCCGTTCGTGAGTATGTCGCGGCAGTTCCGGATAAAAATCTGGTCGGCACGGCTCAAGGCGAGGGCCCCCTTTTTACTGTGATTTTTTAAAATTATAACATTTTTCCCGCCGCACCCGCAAGCGGCACAGCGCATAGAATGAGGCGTGAAAGGGGCGGTGTGTTTATGATTTTTGCCTTATGCGGAGGAGACGCGCGCACGGCGCGGCTCGCCGAGCTTTTGCTGTCCGACGGCTCCTCGGTGCGGGCCTGGGCGCTGGAGGACGCGCCCCTTCCGCGCGGGGCGCGGCGCTGCGATACGGCGGCGGAGTGCTGCGCCGGGGCGGACTGCGCCGTGCTGCCGCTGCCCGCGGCGGCGAAGCGCGGCTTCCTCTACGCGCCCATGAGCCCCGGGCCGCGCTGCCCGGGAGAGGTCTTCGGCTCGCTCGCGCCGGGCTCGCTCGTATGCGCGGGCGGCGTCACGGCGGAGATGCGCGGCCTCGCCTCGGCCGCCGGGGTCCGGCTGCGCGACTACGCGGCGGACGATGGCTTCCGGGCGGCAAACTCCCTCGCGACCGCCGAAGGGGCCCTGGCCGTGCTGCTCAGGGAGACGGAGGACGTCCTCTGCGGGAAGCGGGCCGTCATTTTCGGCGCGGGGCGGATAACGGCGGCGCTCGCGCCGAGGCTCAGGGCGCTGGGCGTGGACTGCGCCGTATGCTCGCGCAGCCGCTCGAAGCGCGCCTGGTACGCCGCGCAGGGCTTTGCCGCGCCCTCGCCCCCCGAGCTGCCGGAGACGCTCTCGCGCGCGGATATAGCCGTGAACACGGCCCCCGGCCTCGTGCTGACGGCCGCGCGGCTCACCGAGCTGCCCGCCGGGGCGCTGGTGCTCGACCTCGCGAGCGCGCCGGGCGGCGTCGATTTCGAGGCGGCGCGCGCCTTCGGCATACGCTGCCTCACCGCCCCCGGGCTGCCGGGGAAATATTCCCCGCGTTCAGCCGCGGTATTCGTAAAAGACGCAATCTACGCAATCTTGGAGGATGAGAGGCTTGGAAAAAATTAAGCTGGGAATCGCGCTCTGCGGCTCCTACTGCACATATGAGAAGGTCTTCGCCGAGCTCGAAGGGCTCGCCGCGGACTACGACCTCACCGCGCTCATGAGCGAGACGGCGGCCTCGACCGACAGCCGCTTCGGCGCGGCGGAGGATTTCAGGGCCCGCCTCGCCGGGCTCACCGGCAAGCGCGTGATGACGAGCATCGCCGAGGCCGAGCGCGTCGGCCCGGAGCGGCTCTTCGACGCGCTCGTGATTGCCCCCTGCACGGGCAACACGCTCTCGAAGCTCGCCTGCGGCATAACGGACACCGCCGTCACCATGGCGGCCAAGAGCCACCTGCGCAACGGCCGGCCCGTCGTCGTCGCGCTCTCGACGAACGACGCCCTGAGCGGCTCCGCGCCGGCCATCGCCGCGCTCCTGAACCGCCGGAACTACTACTTCGTCCCCTTCGGCCAGGACGATCCCGCCGGGAAGCCCACGGGGCTGCAGGCGGACTTCAGCCGGATAGCCGCCACCGTCGACGCCGCTTTGAGAGGCGAGCAGATTCAGCCGATATTGACGTGAAAAACGGAGGCTTTCGCCTCCGTTTTCGTATATTCCCCGCCAATATCAGAGCTCTACGAGCTTTGTCGCGATTTTCTCGCGGAAGGCGGTGTCGTGCTCGACGAAGAGCATCGTGGGCCTGAACTCCTCTATGAGGCGCTCGAGCTGCATACGGGAGTAGACGTCGATGTAGTTGAGCGGCTCGTCCCAGACGTAGAGGTGGGCGCTCTCGCACAGGCTCGCGGCGAGGAGGACCTTTTTCTTCTGCCCGGCGGAGAAGCCGGCCATGTCCGCCCTGAGCAGCGCGCGGGGGAAATCCAGCTTGCGCAGCACGGTCATGAAGAGGCTGAGCGGGAGATCCCGCCCGGCGGCGAAGCTCTCCGGCGTCCCGGCGAGGCGCGAGGCGTCCTGCGGCACGGC
>DVKN01000019.1 GCA_018716005.1 Candidatus Scatomorpha stercoravium | reverse complement strand
GCTGTCGGGCTGGATGGGCACCTGGTGCGCGCGCCAGTAGTCCTCGACCTTGAGCCCGTCTACATAGTCGGGGCCGGTCCAGCCCTTGGGCGTGCGCAGGACTATCATCGGCCAGCGCGGGCGGGCCATATTGCCGTTCTCGCGGGCGTCGGCGCGGATGGAGAGTATCTTCTCAACGCAGTCGTCGAGCGCGTCGGCCATGGCGCGGTGCATGGTCATGGGGTCGCTGCCCTCCACGAAGTGCGGCTCCCAGCCGCAGCCGTAGAAGAAGGCCTCGAGCTCGTCGTGCGGGATGCGGGCGAAGACGGTCGGATTGGCTATCTTGTAGCCGTTGAGGTGCAGTATGGGGAGCACCGCGCCGTCGGTCTTCGCGTTGATGAACTTGTTGAGCTGCCAGCTGGTGGCGAGCGGGCCGGTCTCGGCCTCGCCGTCGCCGACGACGCAGGCGACTATGAGCTCGGGGTTATCGGTTACGGCGCCGAAGGAGTGTGCGAGGGAATAGCCCAGCTCGCCGCCCTCGTTAATGGAGCCCGGGGTCTCCGGCGCGACGTGGCTGGGGATGCCGCCGGGGAAGGAGAACTGCTTGAAGAGCTTCTGCATACCCTCCTTGTCGCGGGTGATGTTGGGGTAGACCTCCTGGTAGCTGCCGTCGAGCCAGTCCTGGGCGACCATAGCGTTGCCGCCGTGGCCCGGGCCGGAGACGTATATCATGTCGAGGTCGAATTCCTTGATGACGCGGTTGAGGTGGGTGTAGATGAAGTTCTGGCCCGGGATGGTGCCCCAGTGGCCGACTATCTTCTTCTTGATGTCCTCCTCGACGAGGGGCTTTTCGAGCAGGGGGTTGTCCAGCAGGTAGAGCTGGCAGGCGGCGAGGTAGTTGGCCGCTCTCCAATACTTATCGATGGAGACGAGCAGCTCCTCGGTTGCGGGAGTTCTGGTCTTTTCCGGCATCTTGCGTCTCTTCCTCCTTCATTTTTGCGGGCGTGGCCCGGCTGGGTCTGCTTCTACTATAATCTATAGGACTGTAATCCCTGACCCCAGTATATCACAACCGCCGGGAATTTAAAGAGAAAATTCGCCACGTCAAGTATTTTTTCACAATAGAACAAAAGCCCGCGGTTTTCGCGGGCTTTTATGGTTAATAAATTGTCAGACAGCTCCCGCCCGGCGCGGGGCGGCTCACAGCGGCTTCTTTACCATCCGCGCCCAGCGGCGGGGGAACTGCGGCGGCGTGGGGCTGAGCTTGTCGACTATGACGACGCTGTGCTCGGCCTCCGTCCCCGGGACGCGGTAGCGCAGCACGGAGCGCACGCGCGCGCCGAGCTGGCCGGCGGCGTTGGCGGCCGCGGCGACCTCCTCCTCGCAGCCGGGGCCCTTCATCGCGAGGAAGACCCCGCCCGCGCGCACGAAGGGCAGGCACAGCTCCATGAGCAGGTTGAGCTTCGCGACGGCGCGCGAGGAGGCGATGTCGTAGCGCTCGCGCATCTCGCGGGGCGTCTCCTCCGCCCTCATGCAGAGGCTCTCTATGCCCTCGAGGCCCAGCCGCTCTATGCACTCGGCCGTGAAGTCCGCGCGCTTGCGCTGGCTGTCGAGCAGCGTCACGCGGGTCGTGGGCGACATTATCTTCACAGGCAGGCCGGGGAAGCCCGCGCCGGAGCCGACATCGATAAAGCTCCTGCCTTCGAAATCCGCCGCGCGCAGCAGCGCGAAGCAGTCGAGGAAGTGCGAGCGCGCCGTCTCCTCCTCGCCCGTGATTGCGGTGAGGTCCATGACGGCGTTGCGCTCGGTCAGGTATTCGTAATAGGCGCGGAAGCGCCCGAGCGCGCCCTCGGGCGGCTCGAGGCCCAGCTCCGCGAGGCCGCTGAGCAGTATTTCTTCCATAGTTATCACCGGAAAGCAATGAGTGGCGCGGTAAGCGCGCCACCCATTGTATCACACTTTTCCCCTCCGCGCAATCAGGCGTAGAAGTCGTGGTCGCCGATTGTGGTCACATAGTCCAGCGTCGCCGCGAACCAGCCGCCGGAGCCTATGTCGGGGTTCACGAAGTAGAGGCTCTCCCCCGCCGTGTTGCAGCCCTCGAGGGCCAGCTTCGCGGCGACGACGGCCTCCTCGTCGGGCGTCGAGTAAATGGCGCCCGTCTCCACGGGGGAGAACTGCACGCCGCAGCTGCGGTCGAAAATCACGCCGAAGACGCTGTCCGGGAAGGCGGGGTCCGCCACGCGGTTGAGCACGACGTTGCCCACGCCAATCTGCCCGGCGAGGCTCTGGTTGCCGCTCTCGGCGTAGATTATGCGCGAGAGCCAGTAGACGTCCGTCTCATTGTAATACTCGTCCCCGCTCGCGAGCAGGCCCACGTTCGTGAGGTCGAGGTTGATGCTGCCGGCCTCGTCCCAGCTGACGGCGCAGGAGAACATCCGCGCTATCTCGCGCAGGGGCCACAGCAGCTCGCCGCCCAGGGCGTAGAGGCCCCCGGGCAGGTAAAAGCAGCGCCCGTTCACGACGGCGTACTCGCCGCCCTCGCCCAGCTCGGGCGTGACGCCGCCTATGGCCTGTCCGTCGTAGCTCAGCCCGGCCAGGGTCGCGAAACGGCCCAGGCTCATCCGCGCGACGCCGTCCACCACCAGGCACTCCGAGTGGAGGACGCCGTTTATGTACAGCGGCACCAGCGCGCCCTCCTCCGGGGCGGCGCTCTCGGCGGCGGGGGCGGTGATTTCCGCTTCCTCCGCGCCGGCCTCCGGCGGGCCGTCCGCCAGAGCGGCGGTGCCGGCCAGGTCAGAGAGCGTACGTCCGGCCTCGTACGTGGGCACGGAGCCGTTCGCCGCTATGCAAAGCAGCAGCACCGCGACCAGCAGCACGATATGGAGCTTGTCTTTCCTGATCATATTGCACCTCAGTTTATGCGCACCGCCGCCCTGTTGCGGCGGAGGGAGCTTTGTTAACTCCTTGCAATAATTATAGTCAAAAATGCAAGTCGAATTCAATCGACATTATGTACAAACTGAGGTTTTATTTTTTTGGTATTCTGAACAACCGCCCACATCATATGGTTAGTCGGGCGGTTTTTCGACATTTTACACTATATATTGTGTTGTGCTGAATGCCGGTAATTTGTGCCGAGCGGGTTTTGGGGCGAAATTTTTTTGCAAGGACGCAAGTTTGAGTGACAATTGCGTCGAAACTTGTAATAACTCGCCTCGTTTTGTGATGTTATGTTAACTATTTTCCTCCCTGTCCAGGGCCTCGCGCAGCGCCCTGGAGAGCTGATCCGGGCAGGACGTGGGCTTGAAGCCGCAGCGGATGCCCTCCATCCTGGCTATGGCCTCCTCGGCGCTCATCCCCACCAGCAGTCTTGAAATGCCCTGCAGGTTGCCGCTGCATCCCCCTTTGACCTCCACTGCGCGGATTATCCCGTCTTCGAGCTCCACCCGCATCTCGCGCGAGCAGACGCCCCGGGGCCGGTAAACGTACTCCATTGCGGCTCTTCCTTTCGGTTACAAATTTCTCGCGCCTCCATCCGGCGCGGGCTAAATATACCACATTACGTCGACCCGCGCAAGTCATTCCCGGGCGGGGCGGGGCATATATTATGGTTCAGGAGGTGAGGGGCTTGGGCAGGTGGCGCAAGGCGGCGCTCGCGGCGGCGCTGCTGCTGGGCGCGAAATGCGCCGCGGCGCTCGGGGCGGGCGCGGCGCTGACGGGCTGGATAGACGAGCTCGCCGAGTCCGGGCGGATGGTGACGGCGAGCCTCAGCCTCGAGCTGGGCCGGGCCCCGGACGCGGCGGAGACGCCCGGCGAGCCCGCCATATACGCGAGCCCGGGCGCGGAGGGCCCCGGCGCGGACGAGGAGGGCGCTTCCCCCTCCCCGGAGCCCTCGCCGGAAGCGGAGCCGGGCGCGCAGTACGACGAAAACGGCGCGGAGATAATCCCGACGACCATAACGGGCGGGCTGACGGTGAAGAATTCGACCGGCTATAATATAGATGTAGGCGCGCTCCTCGCCGAGGGGCCCGCGCTCACGCTCCCCGCCGAGGGCCCGCAGGTGCTGATAGTCCACACCCACGGCAGCGAGGCCTACACGCCCACGCGCGCGGACAAATACGAGGAGTCGGACGCGGGGCGCACCGAGGATAAGAGCTTCAACGTCATCCGCGTCGGCGACGAGCTCGCCGAGGCCCTGACGGAGCGCGGCGTCAGCGTCGTCCACGACCGCGAGATATACGACTACCCCAGCTACACCGGGTCGTATAACCGCTCCGGCGCGGCCGTCGAGGCCTATCTCGCCGAGTATCCGGATATCGCGGTCGTCATAGACCTTCACCGCGACGCCCTCGGCGACGGCGAGGTCGTATACAAGACCGTGGCCGAGCTCGACGGGGCCGCCTCCAGCCAGCTCATGATGCTCGTCGGCACGGGCGAGAGCGGGCTCTATCACCCGAACTGGGAGCAGAACCTGCGCCTCGCGCTCTATTTGCAGCAGGCGGTCAACGAGCGCTTCCCCACGCTAGCGCGGCCCATTTCCCTCGTGAAGGAGCGCTATAACCAGCACCTGAGCACGGGGATGTTCATCCTCGAGGTCGGCTCGAGCGGGAACAGCCTCCAGGAGGCGCTGACCGCCGTGCAGCTCTACGCCGAGGCCGTCGCCCCCGCCCTGCTCAGGCTCGCGGGATAGCTCCCCGCCCGCGCGGTATAAAACCCGGCCTTCCTGTCAAGAATCCCGGTAAAGGCACAGGAGGTCAGGACATGAAGGTTTCCGAGATAATGAGCGGCGAGGTCTTCACCATAGACGAGCGCGAGCCCGTCATAGCCGCCGCGCGGCTATTAAAGCGCCTCAACCTGGGCGCGCTGCCCGTCACGGGGCGCGGCGGCGCGCTCACCGGCATGATAACCGACAGGGACATCGCCGTGCGCTGCGTCGCCTCCGGCGCAGACGCGCGCGAGCTGCGCGTGGGCGATATCATGACCCGCGGCGTCTACACCGCCTCGCCCGACGCCGAGGTCGCCGACGCCGCGAAGCGCATGGGCCGCGGCCAGGTGCGCCGCCTGCCCGTCGTGGAGGGCGGCCGCCTCGTCGG
>DVKN01000170.1 GCA_018716005.1 Candidatus Scatomorpha stercoravium | reverse complement strand
TGGGGCATAGACGGCGAGGGCGACAGCTCGGTCATAGCCGAGCACATCCGCCGCATCCGCGCCAAGCTCGCCGCCGCCGGGGCGCAGAAGCAGTATATCGAGACGGTCTGGGGAGTGGGCTACAAGTGGGCAAAGTGAGAGAGCGCTTTCGTCTTGCCCGCGAAGGGGCAAGACGGCGGCGGACCGAGGCCCGCCGGCTCTGGCGGAATATGTCTCTGCGCACCGCCTTCATCTGGTACGTGCTCATAGCCGCCGTGCTCGCCACCACGGCCTGCATGATTATCGTCAAATGCCTCGACGAGCCGCGCATAGCGCTGTATTTCAAGTACCAGGAGCAGGCGCAGCTGATCCCCGTCCCCGAGGGCGGCAGCTTCCAGAACTACGTCAGCACCGACGGCGACGAGGTCTACGTCATCTTCGACAGCGGCGGCGAGGAGGTCATGCGCGGGGCCATCCCCTACGGCGAGGGCCACCTCGAGATTGGCCTCGGCACGGACGGGCGGTATTCGCTCTTCATCCAGCCCGAGTACTCGGACAGGGACCTCTTCTTGAGCCGCTTCATCGCCGTATTGCAGGTGGCCTCGCTGCCCGTCTGCTACCTCGGCGGGCTCGTGCTCTGCGCGCTGGCCTTCTGGCGGCGGCGTCTGCGCGGGCCGATAGTCGAGCTCGAGCGCGCCAGCGCGCGCATCGCGCAGAACGACCTCGCCTTCCGGCTCGAGCCGAGGCGCGAGGACGAACTCGGCCGCCTTACGGAGAGCTTCGAGACGATGCGCTCCTCGCTCGAGACCGGCTGGCGCGACCTCTGGGCGCAGATGGAGGAGCGCCGCCGCCTCAACGCCGCCTTCGCGCACGATTTGCGCACGCCGCTCACCGTCCTCAAGGGCCACGCGGATATGCTCTGCGAGAGCGTCCCCGCCGGGACGGTCACGCCGGCCGAGGCCGCGGAGGAGCTCGCCGTCATGCGCAGCCACATCACCCGCCTCGAGAGCTACGTCGACGCCATGGCCCGTATGCAGCGCCTCGAGGACGCGGAGATACACCGCGAGAGCGTCCCCGCGCGCGCCTTCGCCGCGGACGCCGCCGACTCCGCGAGGATTATCTGCGCCGGGCTCGCGGCTTCCCTCGACGCGCCGGATCTCCCGGACACGCTGAACATAGACGCCGAAATAGTCATGCAGGTGCTCGAGAACATCCTCTCGAACGCCTCCCGCTACGCGAAAAGCCGCGTCGAGCTGAGCCTCTCCGCGAGCGGGGAGAGCTTCACCGCCGCCGTGCGCGACGACGGCCCGGGCTTCTCCGCCGAGGCCCTCGCGAAGGCCGCGAACCCCTTCTACAAGGGCCGCGAGAGCACGGGCGAGCACCTAGGCCTCGGCCTCAACATCTGCGACATCCTCACCCGCCGCCACGGCGGCAGCCTCACGCTCTCGAACCACCCCGGCGGCGGCGCGGTCGTGACCGCCCGCTTCGGTATGTGAAAAGCCCGGCCTTTTCGGCCGGGCTTCGCTTTACTTGACCGGGTATTCAATATCGTTTACAATGACGCTGCGGACGCTAGCGAGCTCCGGCGCAAAGGAGAGGACGTAGGTGCCCGTCTCGCCGGCCATGCTGCCGAGGGCGTAGAGCGTGCGGTCGACGCCGCCGGATTTGTCCTCTATCACCTGCACCGTACCGTCGCTGAGGCGCAGGGCGATGTATTCCGCCTCGTCCACGACGAACATATCCGGGTCAGCTATCCGCAGCGCCGCGGCGGATAGCGTCACGGCCCCGTCCGCGCTCGATATGTGCGGGAGCGTATCGAACTCCGGCAGGGCGACGGAGAGCGCGGGAGCCCCGGCCCCGGGCGCGGTCATGTCGACGCGCAGCGCCTCGCCGGCGTAGTCCTCGCCCGCGATGAACGCGCCCTCTATATACCAGACGCCGTCCGCCGAACGCTCGGTGTCCACGTAGAAGCGCCCGCCGACGCCGCCCTGATTCGCGGTGTTTATGATGAAGCCGTACTGCCCCGCGTCCGGCGCGGCGAAGCACTCGGTGAGCCGGCTCCAGGCGATGCCGGGCCTGCGGTACTCCTTGAAGGTTTCGCCCAGCGTGAAGGGCGCGCCGCCCCCGCCGCTCTTGTCCTCGAGCTTCAGGCTGATGAGCCCCGCGCCGGTGCTCTCGTCGAAGAGCACGCCCTCGACGGAGAGGCGGTAGTCCCCGTTCTCGTCGACCGCGCCCGCGGGCGTCTGCACATAGTCGCCGACCGCCTCGCCGCCGTCGGGGAAGAGCAGCGGGAAGAGGCCGCCGTTCACGGCGAGGGCCCCTCCGCCGAGGCAGAGCGCGGCCGCAAGGGCTATCGCGGCGACGCGCCCGGCGGTAAAGCGGCGCCTTGCGCGGCGTTCGGGCAGGTTATTCAGCATATTTCGCACCTTCTTGTCGAATTCAGCGCTCGGCTGAGGCAGGTTCATATCGTCAATCATGCGTAGCATTCTCCTTTCAGTTCCTCGCGCAGCAGCTCGCGGGCGCGGCGCAGGCGGGTGGCCACGGTGCCCT
>DVKN01000169.1 GCA_018716005.1 Candidatus Scatomorpha stercoravium | reverse complement strand
CCGCTATATAAAACTTCAATGCTGAGAAAGGGGAAATTGCAATGAGAACAGCATTGACGATCGCTGGCAGCGACACCAGCGGAGGCGCCGGGATTCAGGCTGACCTGAAGGCCATGACGCTCAACGGCGTATTTGCCATGAGCGCGGTTACGGCCCTGACGGCCCAGAACACCACCGGCGTCACAGACATCATGGAGGCCACGCCTCACTTCCTCGCCGAGGAGCTGGACGCCGTGTTCACGGACATCTTCCCCGACGCGGTCAAGATAGGCATGGTCTCCTCGAGCGGCCTCATAGAGGTCATTGCGGAGAAGCTGCGCTTCTATAAGGCGCGGCACATCGTGGTCGACCCGGTCATGGTCGCCACGAGCGGCTCGAGGCTCTTGCAGCCGGACGCGGTGGGCGCGCTGGTGAATTCGCTCCTGCCCCTCGCCGAGCTCTGCACGCCCAACATCCCGGAGGCCGAGATACTCTCCGAAATGGAGATAAAGTCCCCCGCGGACATGGAGAAGGCCGCGAAAACCATCTCCGAGCGCTACGGCTGCGCCGTGCTCTGCAAGGGCGGGCACGACCTCAACGACGCGAACGACCTCCTCTACGCCGACGGCGAGGCGCGCTGGTTCTGCGGGAAGCGGATAGCGAATCCCAACACCCACGGCACCGGCTGCACGCTCTCGAGCGCCATTGCCGCGAACCTTGCCAAGGGCTTCAATCTCCCGGACAGCGTCGAGCGCGCGAAGCACTATCTCTCCGGCGCGCTGAGCGATATGCTCGACCTCGGCCATGGGCGCGGGCCGATGAATCACGCGTTCGACATCAAAAATGAATACAAGCAGGAGGCGCGCTGACATGAAGAGGACTTCCGTATTCGCAAACTCCCTTATCTGGTTCGGCGCGGGCGTCTCCCTCGCCGAGATACTTACCGGCACCTATTTCGCCCCGCTCGGCATGGGCAGGGGCATCGCCGCGATACTGCTCGGCCACGTCATAGGCTGCGTGCTCTTCTTCCTCGCGGGCCTCATCGGCGGCAGGGAGCGCAGGAGCGCCATGGAGACGACGAAGATGAGCTTCGGCGCGAAGGGCGGAATGCTCTTCGCCCTCCTGAACGTCGTGCAGCTCGTCGGCTGGACGGGCATCATGATATACGACGGCGCGCTCGCGACGAACGAGCTCTTCGCCTTCGGCGTCCCCGTCTGGAGCATCGTCATAGGCGTGCTCATAATCGTCTGGATAGCCATCGGCGTCACGAACCTCGGCCTCCTGAACAAGATAACCATGGCCCTGCTCTTCATCCTCACCGTGGTGCTGAGCGTCGTCATATTCCGCGGCAATAACCCCGGCGCGAGCAGCACGGACGTCTTCACCTTCGGCATGGGCGTCGAGAACGCCGTCGCCATGCCGCTGAGCTGGCTGCCCGTCATAAGCGACTACACGCGCGAGGCGGAGAAGCCCTTCAAGGCCACGCTCTGGAGCACGATAACCTACGGCCTCGTCAGCTGCTGGATGTACGTCATAGGCATGGGCCTCGCGATATACACCGGCGGGAGCAACATCGCCGACATCATGCTCAAGGCCGGTCTCGGCATCGCCGCGCTGCTCATCATGATTCTCTCCACGGTCACGACCACCTTCCTCGACGCCTTCAGCGCCGGCGTCTCCGCCGAGAGCCTCTCGAAGAAGCTCAGCGGCAAGACCATGGGCATCATCGCCACCGTCATAGGCACCGTGGGCGCCTGCCTCTTCAACATGGACAACATCATGAACTTCCTCTACCTCATAGGAAGCGTGTTCGCGCCCATGATAGCCGTGCAGCTCACGACCTACTTCATACTGAAGAAGGACAGCTTTAAGGCCGCCTTCGACTGGCCGAACCTCATAGTCTGGGCCGTGGGCCTCGTTGTCTACCGGCTCATGATGCACGTCGACCTCCCGACGGGCTATACGCTCCCCAGCGTGCTCATAACCATGCTGCTCTGCTACGTCGTAAATAAGGCCATACCCGCGAAGAAATAAGCCTGCGCGCAAGGCCCGGGACGCCCCGAAGGGGGCGTCCTTTTTTTACGCGGCTTTGCGCATATTTAACGCGGCGGCCGTTTCGGATTTGATTTTGCCCTCCTAGAATAATTGCGAACCCGGCGTAAAACGCTATCTTGGAGGAAAAGTATGAAAAAGAAACACATAGCCGCCCTTGCGCTCACCGGCGCCCTCAGCCTGAGCCTGCTCTCCGGCTGCGGCCAGACTGCCGAGGCGGATACCCCGGCCGAAACCGCGGAGCCCACCCCGGTCACGACCATCGCTTCCGAGGAGCTCAGCGCTCCCAAGTACGTCTTCCTGTTCATCGGCGACGGCATGAGCTACCCGCAGATCCAGGCCACCGCCGACTACCTCGGCGCCCTCGCCGACGACGACTATATGCTCGCCGAGCCCAGCCTGGACGACAACGGCGGCGCGGTGCTCGACGGTCCCGTCGCGCTGAACTTCATGAACTTCGAGGCCGCCGGCAGCGCCGTCACCTATGACTCGAACAGCTTCGCGCCCGACAGCGCCTCCACCGCGACCAGCATCGCCACCGGCTACAAGACCTATTCCGGCTCCATCAACGTCGACGAGACCGCCACGGTCGAGTATGAGACCATATCCGAGAAGCTCCACGAGCAGCTCGGCTGGGAGATAGGCGTCGTCACCAGCGTCAACCTCAATCACGCCACCCCCGCCGCCTTCTACGCCCACCAGGCCTCCCGCAGCGACTACTATGAGATAGGCGAGGAGCTCGTCGAGAGCGGCTTCGAGTACTTCGCGGGCGGCGGCCTGCTCGACCCCGACAACGAGGGCGAGGGCGAGAGCATCTATGACCTCGCCGAAGAGGCCGGCTACACCGTGAGCTTCGACTACGCCGGCCACGAGGCCGTCTCCGCCGACGGCAAGGCCATACTCATAGACCCCAACCTCGCCGACAGCGATTCCCTCGCCTATGAGCTCGACCGCACGGACGACACCTGGGCCCTCAGCGACTATGTCGAGAAGGGCATCGACGTCCTCATGAACGACACCGGCTTCTTCATGATGTGCGAGGGCGGCAAGATTGACTGGGCCTGCCACGCGAACGACGCCGCGTCCACCATTCACGACACCATGGCCTTCGCCGACGCCGTCCAGGTCGCGATTGACTTCGCCGCCGAGCACCCCGAGGAGACCCTCATCCTCGTCACCGGCGACCACGAGACCGGCGGCCTCACGATAGGCTTCGCCGGCACGGACTACGACACCTACCTGAGCCTCCTCGAGAGCCAGGTCATAAGCTTCGCCCAGTACGACGAGCAGTATGTCGCGGGCTATAAGGAGAACAAGACCCCCTTCGAGGACGTCCTCACGGATATCGAGCAGCTCTTCGGCCTCAAGACCGAGGGCGAGGAGGGCGACAAGCTCGTCCTCACCGAATACGAGCTCGAGCAGCTGCGCGCGGCCTATGAGAAGAGCGTCAACGGCGCCGCCGCCAGCGAGTACGAGCAGGAGGAGTACGTCCTCTACGGCACCTACGAGCCCCTCTCCGTCACGATTACCCACATCATCAACAACAAGTCCGGCGTCAGCTTCACGAGCTACAGCCACACCGGCCTGCCCGTCGCGGTCTTCGCCGACGGCGCCGGGGCCGCGGAGTTCAACGGCTACTACGACAACACCGAAATCTACGATAAGCTCGCGGATATGCTCGGCGTCGAGTAATCCCCCCACAACAACACAGCTGCGGCCGCCCTCCGTATCTCGCGGGGGGCGGCTTTTGGAGGCAATATGAGGAAATACCGAAGGCTGATAAGCGAATACGGCCCCATCCTGGCGGGGCTCATACTCATAGCGGCGCTGCTGCTCCTGCCCACGGGCTACGAGGACAACGTCGTGTATAAAGAGAGCGTGATTTGCCCCGCGCTCGTGCTCTCGACGGACGAGAGCCTCGTCGTGGACACGGGCCTCGTGCGCTCCGGCGACCAGATATGCGAGCTCGAAATGCTCTCCGGGCCCTTCAAGGGCGAGATTGCCGAGGGGAACAACGGCCTCAACGGCTCGCTCGAGCAGGACAAGCTCTTCGAGCCCGGGGACAAGGCCCTCGTGCGCATAAACCACGCGGAGGGCGAAATACTGAACGTCTCCATGATAGACCACTACCGCGTCCCGGCCGAGCTGCTGCTCGCGGCGCTCTTCGCGATACTGCTCGTGCTCTTCGCGGGGAAAACCGGCGTGCGGGCCCTCGTGAGCTTCGCCGTCTGCGTGCTCATGATATGGAAGGTGCTCGTGCCCGGAGCGCTGGACGGTCTGAACCCCATTTGGCTGGGCCTCGGCGTCGTGCTGGTCATGGCGGCGGTGACCGTCTCGCTGGTCTACGGCTTCGATAGGCGCGCGCTCGCGTCGCTCTCCGGCTGCGTCCTCGCCGTCGCGGTCACCTGCCTGATGGGCGTGATATTCACCGACCTCTTCAGGATACACGGCGCGGTAATGAGCTACTCGGAGAGCCTGTTGTACTCCGGATATTCCCAGCTCAACCTGACGCGGATATTCATGGCCAGCATCTTCATCGGGGCCTCTGGGGCCGTCATGGACCTCGCCGTGGACATCACGAGCGCCGTGGGCGAGGTGGTGGAGAAGAAGCCCGGCATCTCCGCGCGCGAGGCCGTCATGAGCGGCTTCACCGTGGGCCGCGCCGCGCTCAGCACGCAGACGACCACGCTGCTCCTCGCCTACTCCGGCGGCTTCATAGCGCTGCTGATGGTCTTCATGGCCCAGGGCAC
>DVKN01000168.1 GCA_018716005.1 Candidatus Scatomorpha stercoravium | reverse complement strand
ATGAGGAGGGCGGCGTGCTCTACATCTCCGAGCGCTTTACGCAGCACCAGATGGCGGATATGCTGTTTATTAACCGCATCACCTGCCTCAACGAGCTCCACCGGATGGAGGACCGCGGCCTGATTACCCTTCAGCGCAGCCACATCGGCATAACCGACCTCCCCGGGCTCAAGGCCTACCGCCGGGAGTGCGAGACGAAATGAACGGGCGCTACGCGAGGCAGATTGCCATGCCCTATGTGGGCGAGGCCGGCCAGAAGCGGCTCGGCGAGGGTACGGCCGCCGTCGTCGGCTGCGGGGCGCTGGGCAGCGCCTGCGCCGGCTATCTCGCGCGCGCTGGCGTGGGGCGCATCGTGCTCATAGACCCGGACCGCGTCGAGCTCTCGAACCTTCAGCGGCAGAGCCTGTACTCGATGTCCGACCTCGGCGGGCTCAAGGCCGAGGCGGCGGCGCGCGCTCTCGCCGCGGTGAACCCGGAAATCGAGCTCCTGCCCGTCGCCCGCCGCCTCGACGGCGGCAGCGCGCCGGAGCTGCTCTCCGGCGCCGGCGTCGTGCTCGACTGCACCGACAACCTCGCCTCCCGCTACGCGATAAACCGCTTCTGCGTCCGGCACGGCATACCCTGGATATACGCCGGGGTCGCCGGCGGCGAGGGGATGACCATGAACATACTGCCGGGCGGGCCATGCTTCCGCTGCCTCGCGCCGGAGCCGGCCCCCGCCGTGGAGGAGACGGCCGCGAGCCGCGGCATATTGAGCACCACCGCCGCCCTGCTCGCCGCCGTGCAGGGCACCGAGGCCATGAAAATCCTCATGCACGGCCCCGGGCACGAGAGCGTGCGGCGCACGCTGCTCTATATAAATCTCATCGACAACTGTTTCGAACAGCGCGCCGTCGCCCGGCTTGCCGGCTGCGAGGTGTGCGGAGGAGGCCAAAATGGCAACTGACATAGAAAAAATGCTCCGTCTCGTGACCGAGCGCTCCCATGTGGGCGCGCTGGAAGCCCCGGACGCCGAGAGCGTGCTGCGCGATGAGTCGGGCCGCGAATATCTTCACCTTGAAATCAGCGTCCGGCGCGACATTATCCGCGAGGCCCGCTACACCTGCGACTCTGACGTCAGCGTCGGCCTGGCAGCCGCCATGGCCGCCGCCGCCGGGCTCGCCGAGAACAGGGCCATCATGTCGGCCAGCCTCATCGGCTCCGCCGACATCGAGCGCGAGCTCTCCGACGGAGGCCCCCTCGACGAGGCCGACAAGCCCTCTGCGGCCATGGCCGCGCTCATGCTGCACGAGTGCCTGCGCAATTACTCCATGCGCTACAATCAGCTCCGCGAGGAGCGCCTGAAGCGCCGGGACGCGGAACAGAAATAACGAAATTGCCCGTTTTCATGAAAACGGGCAATTTATTTCGCTTTATCAGCCGCGAGCGCGAAAAAAGGGAAGGCCCGGAGGGGCCTTCCCTTTTTTATCGCGGGATGCGATTACTTGCGGGGGTTCTTAATCTGCGCCTGGGCGGCGGCCATGCGGGCGATGGGCACGCGGAAGGGGCTGCAGGAGACGTAGTCGAGGCCGACGCGGTGGCAGAAGTCGACGGAGCTGGGCTCGCCGCCGTGCTCGCCGCAGATGCCGAGGTGGATGTCGGGGCGGGTGGCGCGGCCGAGCTTGCAGGCCATGTCAACCAGCTTGCCGACGCCGACCTGGTCGATGCGCTCGAAGGGGTCGTTGTCGAAAATCTGCTTCTCGTAGTAGCTGGGCAGGAAGCTGCCGGCGTCGTCGCGGGAGAAGCCGAAGGTCATCTGGGTGAGGTCGTTGGTGCCGAAGCTGAAGAACTCGGCCTCCTTGGCAATCTCGTCCGCGGTGAGGGCCGCGCGCGGGATCTCAATCATGGTGCCGACGAGGTACTTGAGGTCGGAGCCCTTCTCGGCCTTGACCTGCTCGGCGGTGGTCTTGACGATGTTGGAGACGTACTTGAGCTCCTTGTACTCGCAGGTCAGCGGAATCATAATCTCGGGCACGATGTCGTAGCCGCACTCGTTCTTGACGTTGATGGCGGCCTCGATGATGGCGCGGGTCTGCATCGCGGCGATCTCGGGGTAGCGGACCGGCAGGCGGCAGCCGCGGAAGCCCATCATGGGGTTATTCTCGTGCAGGCTCTCGATGGTGGCCTTGACGTACTCGTAGGTGAGGCCCATGTCGTTGGCGAGGGCCTTGATGTCCTCCTCGGCGGTTGGCAGGAACTCGTGCAGGGGGGGATCCAGGAGGCGGATGGTGACCGGACGGCCCTCCATGGCCTTGTAGATGCCCTCGAAGTCGCTGCGCTGCATGGGCAGGAGCTTCGCGAGAGCGGCGGTGCGGTGCTCGACGTCGGTGGAGAGGATCATCTCACGCATGGCCGGGATACGGTCGGCGTCGAAGAACATGTGCTCGGTACGGGTGAGGCCGATGCCCTCGGCGCCCAGGCGGACGGCGTTGGCGGCGTCGCGCGGGGTGTCGGCGTTGGTGCGGACCTTGAGGGCGCGAATCTCGTCGGCCCAGCCCATGACGGTGGCGAAGTCGCCGCTTATCGTGGCGTCGACGGTGGGGATGGCGCCGACATAGACGTTGCCGGTGTTGCCGTCGATGCTCATGACCTCGCCCTCGTTGACGCGGATGCCGGCGATGGTGAGGTAGCGCTCAGCCTCGTTGATGTGCAGCTCGCCGCAGCCGGCAACGCAGCAGGCGCCCATGCCGCGGGCGACGACGGCCGCGTGGCTGGTACGTCCGCCGGTGGCGGTCAGGATGCCCTTGGCAATGGCCATGCCCTCGATGTCCTCGGGGCTGGTGAAGTTACGGACGAGCAGGGTGGAGCCGTTCTTGGCGTGCTCCTTGACGTCCTCGGCGGTGAAGTAAACGGCACCGCAGCCGGCGCCGGGGCTGGCGGGCAGGCCGGTGGCCACGGGGGTGGCGGCCTTCAGAGCGGCGTCGTCAAAGCGCGGGTGCAGAAGGGCGTTGATGGAGTTGG
>DVKN01000167.1 GCA_018716005.1 Candidatus Scatomorpha stercoravium | reverse complement strand
TCAACTCCATGTACATCACCACCGAGGCCCTCAGCGAGCACAACGAGCGTCTCCAGGCCGTCTACCGCGAGATAGAGGCCAACGAGGTCCGCTACGAGGCCTACAACATGGAGAACGCCGAGATAGTCGTCACCGCCTTCGGCACCGTCGCGCGCATTGCCAAGAGCGCCATCGACGAGCTCAAGGAGGAGGGCGTCAACATCGGCATGATCCGCCCGATTACCCTCTGGCCCTTCCCGTACAAGGAGCTGCACGACGCGGCCGTCGCCCCGGGCGTCAAGGCCGTGCTCGACGTCGAGCTGAACGCCGGCCAGATGCTGGAGGACGTCAAGCTCGCCGTCAACGGCGAGACCAAGGTCGAGCTCCTCAGCCGTCTCGGCAGCCAGATGCCGACTCCGGAGGAGATCAAAGAGAAGCTGCTCAGCATGAGGGAGGTACTGTAATGGCCGTAGTATTTGAGAAGACCAAGATGCTGACCGATACCGTGTTCCACTACTGCCCCGGCTGCAACCACGGTATAGCGCATCGTCTGGTCGCCGAGTCCATAGAGGAGCTCGGCCTTGAGGACAACGTTATCGGCGTCGCCCCTGTCGGCTGTGCCGTTTTCGCGTATGACTATTTCAACTGCGACATGTACGAGGCCGCGCACGGCCGCGCCCCGGCCGTCGCCACGGGCATCAAGCGCGTGCATCCGGAGACCTGCGTCTTCACCTACCAGGGCGACGGCGACCTCGCCTCCATCGGCACGAACGAGATAGTCCACGCCTGCCACCGCGGTGAGAAGCTCACCGTCATCTTCATCAACAACGCCATTTACGGCATGACCGGCGGCCAGATGGCCCCGACCACCCTGATAGGCCAGAAGACCACCACCAGCCCCTACGGCCGCAGCGAGGAGTGGAGCGGCGCGCCCATCAAGGTCTGCGAGATGCTCAGCCAGATCCCCGACTGCTACTACGCCGAGCGCGTCGCCCTGAACACGACCGCGAACATCATGAAGGCCAAGAAGGCCATCAAGAAGGCGTTCCAGTATCAGATGGACGGCCACGGCCTGAACATCGTCGAAGTCCTCTCCACCTGCCCGACGAACTGGGGCTTCAGCCCGGTCGAGGCCATGAAGTGGCTCGAGGAGAACATGATCCCGTACTACCCGCTGGGTGTCTACAAGGATAAGGGGGCCGAATAAGCTATGAAGGAACAGTGTATATTCGCAGGTTTCGGCGGACAGGGTATGCTGCTCATCGGCAAATTCCTGGCCGAGGCCGGAATGGAGAGCGGACTGAACGTCTCCTGGCTGCCCAGCTACGGCCCTGAGATGCGCGGCGGCACGGCCAACTGCTCCGTCGTCGTCTCCGACAGGCCCGTCGCCAGCCCGCTGATTGCCCAGGCCGACACCGTCCTGGCCATGAACAAGCCCTCCCTGCTCAAGTTCGAGAGCAGCGTGAAGCCGGGCGGCCTGCTGCTTGTCAACAGCAGCATTATCGACATCAAGACCTCCCGCGAGGATGTCGAGGCCGTCTATGTGCCCTGCAACGAGATTGCCGAGGAGGTCGGCAACCCCAAGGGCGCGAACGTCGTCTTCCTCGGCGCCTATGTCGCCAAGAAGGGCAACGTCATAGGCGAGGAGGCCATTATCGAGGCCATCCGCGTCGAGCTCGGCGAGAAGAAGGCCAAGTTCCTCGAGGGCAACATCAAGGCCCTCAAGGCCGGCATGGCCTACGTCCAGGAGCACTACGCCTGATAACAACCCAAGCAAAAAAGGGCCGCCCTCGGGCGGCCCTTTTGGCTGTTGCAGCGCCTCCCCTCCGGATGCGCGTCCGGGAAGGGGAGGGGCGGTGACGAAAAAAGGACCGGTTCATTTGAACCGGTCCTTTGATTTAAGCGCACTCAGGCAAGCTCAACCTCGGCGCCGACAGCCTCAAGCTGCTTCTTGAGGGCCTCGGCATCGTCCTTGGAGACGCCTTCCTTGATCTTGGCGGGAACCTTCTCGACGAGAGCCTTCGCCTCGGCGAGGCCCAGGCCGGTGATGGCACGGACTTCCTTGATGACCTTGATCTTCTCGCTGCCGAAGCTCTTCATGACGACGTCGAACTCGGTCTTCTCCTCCTCGGCGGGAGCGGCGGCGCCGGCGGCGCCGGCGGCGGGAGCGGCAACGGCGGCGGCAGAGACGCCGAACTTCTCCTCAAGGGCGTGGACGAGCTCGCTCAGCTCGAGGACGGACAGATTGCTGATCTCTTCAATCAGGGCAGTGACTTTTTCGCTGGCCATTATAATTTCCTCCTGTAATCAGAATTAAAAGTTTGTTTGCCGCGGCATTACTCGGCGGCGGGAGCCTCCTCGGTGGCGGGCTCGGCGGATTCGACGGAGCCGCCCTTCTGCTCCAGGATCTGGCCCAGGCAGACGGCGAGGCTGGTAATCGGGGCGAGCATGGTACCCAGGACCTTGGCGTAGAGGGCGTCCTTGCCCGGCAGGGCGGCGATTTCCTCTATCTCAGCGGCGCTAAGGATTTTACCGTCCATGAACGCGGCCTTGATGTTGAAGCGGTCGCCCAGCTTCTTGGAGTAGTCGTTGACAATGCGGATGGGAGCTATGGGGTCGCCCGCGCTGGTGGCCAGGCTGGTGGTGCCGTGCAGCACCTCGTCCAGGCCCGCGAGGCCGACCTTATCGAGCGCGAAGCGGGTCAGCGTGTTCTTGACGACGCTGTACTCGACCTCGTTCTGGACCAGCTCGCGGCGCAGGGCCGTGTCCTCCGCCACGGTGATACCGCGGTAATCGACGAACACGCCGGCGCTGGCGCTCTGGAAACGCTCGGTGAGAGCCTCCACTATTGCCTTCTTCTCGCTGAGAACTCTTTCGTTCGGCATTGCTTCTTCTTTCACCTCCGGAAATATCTTCGCGCCCGAAGAAAAACCTCCGCGTCAAAAGACGCGGAGGCAGAAAGCTTTCGTAAACTTAAAGCCGTCCTCGGCAGGACTTCCGTCCCGTAGGCCGCGGCCCGGATGGGCCGCCCCCCGGCACAGCCTGCTGTCTTTGGAGCGCCCTGATATAATATCAGTACCGGACGGCTTTGTCAATAGGTTTTTCGCGCTTAGAGGCGGTTATTTCTCGCCCTTGGCCTTATTTTCGCGCGCGGCCTTCTTTTCGGCCTTCCGCTCGGCGCGGCGGGCCTTCACGCGCTCCTCCTTCTCCTTTGCGAGGCGCTTGCGCTCGGCGTAGTAGGCGTCGACCTCGGCGGTGCGCTCGTCCTGGGCGGCCTGGTCGGAGTACTTGAAGGCGAAGAAGCGCTGGCCCAGGTAGTTGAGGCCCGTGAAGATGACCATGCCGAAGAGCATGGCGATGTTGTCGCGCGCCGTGTCGCTGAGCATATCGAATATGGCCTGCGCGAGCGGGAGCGCGAGCACGTAGGCCGCAAACCAGCAGGCCGCTATGTTGACCGCGAAGCGCAGCACCTCGCGCCAGGAGCGCGTGGCGCTCCGGAAGGTGAAGTGCTTGTTGAGGAAATAGCTCACGACGCTGCCCACGACGTAGTTCATCGCGGAAGAGAACCAGTAGCCGCAGTGTGCGAGGTTGTAGAGCGCGTACATGACGCCCGAGCCCACGAGGGTGTTTATTACGCCGACGCCGCAGAACTTGAGGAACTGCCTGTCAAAAAACGCGGCGATGTACTTGTTGTCTTTCACTTTGATGCCCCATTCCGAGTGTTTGCTCTTGATTTACTGTTATGGCTGTGTTATACTCAAACAAAAACGATAATGATTCTTATTATGAGGTGATAACATGGCGGTCTTTAACAAGCTCAGCCTGCTCTCCGGCGGGAGCGGCGTCCCGGAGGAGATTATAGCCGACTTTGCCTCCGCGGTCAAGCTGGGGCCCTACCGCGTGGGCGAGCGGGCCTTTTTCTTCCGCGAGGGCCTGCGCAGCACGGCCCTGCCCTACGGCGAATTCGACCAGGTGTACAAGCGCTCGCAGCTTTGCGCGGCGCGCCACTGCGGCGGCGTCGACCATTTCGACACCTTCTGGCTGGTGTTCTGCCGCGCCGACGCGGAGCTCTGCGCCGCGAAGACGATAGACGGGAAGTACGCCGACGCGGCGATGGAGGCCCTGCGCGCGAAGCTGCCGGACGTCAGGTTCGGCGTGTGACGCGCCTCGCGGCGAGGGCGTTGAGGACGAGCCCCGCGAAGGCGAGCGCGCCTCCGGCGAGGGTGCGCGCGGAGAATTCGCCGTAGAACGCGGCGTCTATGGCCGCGCCGCCGAAGACCTGGCCCGCGAACATGACGAGGGTCATGGCGACGGAGCTCATGCGCTTTACGCACAGGTTCTGCAAATACACGGCCGCGGCGCCCAGCGCGCCGCCGAGGTAGGCCCAGCAGGGCGCGGCGAAGGCGAGGGAGAAGTCCGCCCCCGCGCCGAGGGCCGGGGAGAGCATGACCGCGGCGACGGCGACGAGGGAGCCGGTGAAGTAGCTGAACCAGGTGCCCGTGAGCAGGCCCGCGCGCTCCGAGAGCTGGGCCGTCACCTGCCGTGTGCAGACGCAGCAGG
>DVKN01000166.1 GCA_018716005.1 Candidatus Scatomorpha stercoravium | reverse complement strand
GGCGGGCTGTGGGAGAGCATATACATGACCCTCGCCTCCTGCGCCGCCGCGTACATAATCGGCCTCCCGCTGGGGCTCATCCTCGTCATCACCGCCAAGGACGGCATCCACCCCATGCGCGCGGTCAACGCGGTGCTCGGCGCGGTCGTCAACTTCCTTAGGAGCATACCGTTCCTGATACTCTTCTTCTTCGTGACGCCGTTCACGCGCCTGATTGTCGGCACCTCCGTCGGCTCCGTCGCCGCGATAGTCCCGCTGGTCATAAGCGCCTTCCCCTTTGTGGCGCGCATGGTCGAGCAGAGCGCGAAGGAGGTCGACCGGGGCGTTATCGAGGCCTCGCTCTCCATGGGCGCGAGCAACTGGCAGATTATAACGAAGGTGCTGCTCCCCGAGGCCAAGCCGAGCCTCCTCAACGGCGCGGCGGTCTCCGCGACGACCATCCTCGGCTACGGCGCGATGGCCGGCATCGCGGGCGGCGGCGGCCTCGGCGCGATAGCGATAAACTACGGCTACCAGCGCTATGATTACCTCGTCATGTTCGTCATGATTGTCGTGCTCGTGCTGCTCGTGCAGGTGTTCCAGGAATTCGGCACCCGCGGCTCGCGTCTCACCGACAAGCGCATAAGATAGGCGAAACGGGGGTTTCCCCTTGAAAACGTATATAATTCGCACAAATCAACAGGAAAAGGAGACAACAAAATGAAGAAGTTCCTTGCACTCGCGCTCTGCGCCATCCTCTGCCTCGGCCTCCTTGCCGGCTGCGGCACCGAAAGCTCCGAGCCCACCGAGGCCCCCGCCGAAGGCAGCGAGACCCCCGCTGAGGGCACTCCCTCCGGCGAGCTCGAGACCATTACCGTCGGCGCCACCGCCGTCCCGCACGCCGAAATTCTCGAGGCCGTCCGCGGCGAGCTCGAGACCCTCGGCTATGAGCTCAAGGTCGAGATATTCAACGACTACATCCTGCCCAACACCTCCCTCGACGACGGCAGCCTGGACGCCAACTACTTCCAGCACGGCCCCTACCTCGAGAACTTCAACGCCGAGCGCGGCACCGACCTCGTGAACGCCGCCGCCATTCACTACGAGCCCATGGGCATCTACCCGGGCAGCAAGTCCACCCTTGACGAGCTCGCCGAGGGCGACACCATCGCCATCCCGAACGACGGCTCCAACGAGACACGCGCCCTGCTGATTCTCCAGGACCTCGGCTACATCACCCTCACCGAGGGCATTAACGCCAGCTCCGTCGCCACCGTGCTCGACATCGTCGACAACCCGATGAACCTCGAAATCCTCGAGATGAACGCCGAGAACATCCCGCACTCCCTGCCCGACGTGGCCTTCGGCATCATCAACGGCAACTACGCCCTCCAGGCCGGCCTGACTGGCAACGACGCCCTCGCCAGCGAGGACGCCCAGAGCGACGCCGCCCAGACCTACGCCAACATCGTCGCCTGCCGCAACGGCGACGAGAGCAGCGAGAAGATCCAGGCCCTCATCACCGCCCTGACCAGCGAGACCTGCCGCGAGTTCATCGAGAGCACCTACGACGGCGCGGTCGTGCCCATATTCTGAGTCTGGCCGAAAGGCCTAGGCTGGCTTGAAACGCCTCGACGGCCTTTCAATGCCAATTAGGGTCCCCCGCCCGGCCCGAAGGGCCGGGCGATGGAGACCGGCGCTTCGCTGCGCGCACTCAAGCCCACCAGTCTGCGGACTGGTGGGCTTTCGCACACTCCGCTGCGCGAGAGGAGTTTTTTCCGAGGCGGAGCCCCGGAAAAAAGAGCCGAATTCCCGCGAATTCGGCTCGATTTGGATAAGATGCGAATTGTTTCGCCGCTGAGGCGGCGAAATTCTGCGAAGCTGGCCTCGTCGCCCAGAGGGCGACATTGGCCGGGGGTGGGGGAACGGACGTGGGCACGGGCCTCGCCGCCCGAAGGGCGGCATCGGCTGGCGGGGTGGTCTGGCCTCGCCGCCGCGGTGCGGCGGCATTGGCGAGGGGGCGGCTAGCTTTTGATTATTGCGCCGCAGATCAGGCGCTCGCCGCTGTAGACGGCGGCGGCCTGGCCGGGGGTGGGGGCGCGGACGGGGGCTGCGAACTCTATCTCGAGGCCGCCGTCCGGGAAGGTCGTCACGCGGGCGGGATGGAGCTCGCGGCTGTGGCGGACGCGCACGAGCGCGTCTATCCGGGCGGGCGGGCGGTCTATCAGCCAGTTCGCCTCGCCGGTGACGAGGCGGGACGAATACAGCCCCTCGCCGTCGGAGAGGACGACCTCGTTGGTCTCCGGGCGTATCTCGCTCACGAAGACCCTCCTGCCCGCGGCGAAGCCGAGGCCGCGGCGCTGGCCGAGGGTATAGCGGTGCGCGCCGCCGTGCGTGCCGACGCGCTCGCCCTTATATATGAGCGCGCCCGGGCCTGGGGCCGCGCCGCGGCGCTCTATCCACTCGGCGAAATCGCCGTCCGGGATGAAGCAAATCTCCATGCTGTCGGGCTTTCCCGCCTGCGGGAGGCCGAAGCCCGCCGCGATTGCGCGCACCTCGCGCTTTATATACCCGCCGAGGGGCAGGACGAGCCGCGCGGCCTCCCCGCGCGTCACGAGGCAGAGCATATAGCTCTGGTCGTTCTCCGGCCGGGCGCGGAAAAGGGCGCCCATGCGCGCCGCGGCGTAGTGGCCGGTGGCGATATGGCGCGCGCCCATCGCGTCCGCCGCCTCCGAGAGCAGCGCGAGCTTCACGCGGCGGTTGCAGAGTACGCAGGGGCTCGGCGTCGCGCCCGAGAGGTACGCCCGCTCAAATGGCGCGCAGACCTCGCGCTCGAGGGCCTCGCGCGCGTCGATTACCTCCAGCGGCAGGCCCATGCGCTCCGCGCTCTCGCGGGCGGAATCCGCCTCGCCGGAGCCGGTTTCGAGATAGACGCAGCGAACGTCCCAGCCGCTTATCCCAAGGAGCTTCGCCGCGACGGCGCTGTCCACGCCGCCGGAGAAGCCCAGCACGACGCGCGGCCTCATTCCCCGCGCCTCCCCAGATACATGGCGAGCGCGGCCATGTCCGCGGGCGAGACGCCGGAGATGCGCCCCGCGCGGCCGAAGCTCTCCGGCCTGACGAGCGCGAGCTTCTGCCTCGCCTCGGTGCGCAGGCCGGGCACGGCGGAGTAGTCGATGTCCGCCGGGAGGGGCTTATTCTCCATGCGCGCGAACTCCTCCACCTGCCTGAGCTGGCGCTTTATGTATCCGGCGTACTTGAGCCGGATCTCCGCCTGGCTGCTTATCCCGCGCGGCAGCTCCGGCCGC
>DVKN01000165.1 GCA_018716005.1 Candidatus Scatomorpha stercoravium | reverse complement strand
TCGGCGGAAGGCCCCCGCCGCCTCGCCGCGCTCGTCCACAAGCGAGACGCGCCGCGTCCCGCCGAGGAGCCGCACTATTTCGCGGAGCATGGTGGTCTTCCCGCCGCCCGGAGGGGCGAGGATGAGCGTGTTCTCGAAGTCCGGGCGGGTAAGCGGCCCGATTATCCCGTCCGCGCAGCCGAGCGCGGCGCGCGGTATCCTCACGGCGGCGGACGATACGCGCCGCAGCGCTATCGCGCCGCCGTCCCCGCTCACCACGCCCGCGAGGCCGACGCGCACGCCGCCCCGCACCGTGACGAAGCCCGCGCGCAGCTGCCCGAGGGCCGTGTGCACGGAGGAGCGCGTGGCCGTCTCCAGCAGCGCGCCGAGGTCGCGCTCCGTCACGCCGCGCGGTATCAGCGCCCGCTCGCCCTCCGGCAGGAGCAGCGCCGGCGGCCGGCCGCAGCGCAGCCGGAATTCCTCCGCCCTCCCACGCAGCGCCGCCGGCAGGGCCAGGGCGGCGGCGCGTATGTCGCCCGGCAGCAGCGCCGCGGCGTTTTCGTATCCGTCGCTTCTCATGTGGACAATCTATGCCCGTCCCGCCCGGAGTATGCCGCCGTACCCTTGGGAAGCCTTCGACGGCATTTTCGGACGAAAAAAGCCCGGCTCCGAATGGAGCCGGGCGCGAGATCTGCTTATGGTGTATCAGCCGCCGGAGGCGAGGACAGAGAAGTGCATATAGTCCGCGGTGGTGGTCCAGCCGGAATAGTTGTTCTCGGCCGTGCCGCCGCCCCAGCCCCAGCCGTATTTGGCGAAGGCGCGCACAACGCTCGAGCCGGGCGTTATGCAGTAGGGGCTCGTGGAATACTTGTAGCAGGTGGTGCCGGTGATGGCGGTGTAGGGTTCGGTGTTGGTGTAGCACTGGAAGTTCTCCGCCGGGTTGATGTCGATGGCGCAACCCCAGGAGTGGCGCAGCGTGTCGGTATAGCGCGCGCCGCCGAGGGCGTGTATCGGGAACTGCTCGGGGTCGTTGTATATCTCCTCGAAGATGGCCTTCACCTCGTCGGCGACGGCCTTGTTGACCTCGAGGTTCCAGGTGCGGGTGTACTTCGCGCCGCTCGAGTTGATGTCCCAGGTGCGGACCTGGACGGTGACTATGTAGTCGGAGAGGTTGCTCTCGCTGCCGTTGAAGTAGCTCTTGCCGGAGCTGCCGAAGAGTATCTCGCAGGCCTCGGCGTTGGGCTTGCCCCAGGCGTCTATCATGCCGCCCGCCTGGGCGCGGTTCGCGAAGGAGTCGGCAGGGTCGAGCGCGCCGGACTCGCCCGGGTTCTCGGGGTCGGCCGGCTCCGCGGGGTCCTCGGGCAGGACTACCTCGCTGACGTCCTCGACCTCGAGGCGCTCGGCCGTCCAGCCGGTGCGGACCACTACGGCCGCGGCCTGGGCGCGGGAGAGCGTCTCGTCGCCGCGGAAGGAGCCGTCCTCAAAGCCGTCGAGTATGCCCTTGCCGTAGGCCTGCAGGACGCTGGAGGCGTACTTGCCGGCGATGGACGAGTAGTCGCTTATCCTCAGCTCGGGGTCGGAGAGGTCGACGGGGTTCTCGTTATAGACGTTGCTCGTGAGGTTCGATATCATGACGCTCATCTCGTAGCGCGTGATGGGCGCATTGAGGGCGGAGCCCGTGCAGGGGATGTCGAGGCCCCAGAGCACGCCGTTGTCGTTCACGACCTGCCAGTAGGGCTGCGACCAGTGGACGGAGGTGTCCATCGTATAGGGCGCGAGCTCGCCTATCATGGTGAGCAGCTTGATGAATTCGCCGCGGGTGAGGTCGTCGTCCGGGCAGTACGTGCTCTCGGTCTTGCCGTCGATGATGCCCCAGCTGGCGCAGAGGTTTACATAATCAGCATACCACGCGTCATCGGGCACGTCGGTGAAGTCCGCCTGCACATTGCCCATGGCCGGGCCGTCGGCGTAGGCCGGCAGGCAGGCCGCGAGGAGGCAGAGCGCCAGCGCGAAGGCAAAGGCGCGGCGGAGGGCTTTTTTCTTCATTAGATTACTCCCTTTTCCGGCTCTCATGAGCCTTTATCTCTTTTTTACGGCGGGGCTCAGTAATTGAAGGTGTGCGGCATGAGCTCGCGGAGCTTGTAGCTCACGTAGCGGCCGCCGGCCTTGGCGCAGAGCACCTCCATGTCGGTGGAGAACTCCGCGAGGAACTGCCGGCAGGCGCCGCAGGGCATACAGTAGCCCTGTCCCTCGCCCCAGATGGCTATGCGCGCGAAGTCCCTGTGGCCCTCGCTGACGGCCTTGCAGGCGGCGGTGCGCTCGGCGCATATCGTCGAGCCCAGCGCGGCGTTCTCGACGTTGCAGCCGGTGAAGACCGTGCCGTCGGAGCACTCGAGCGCCGCGCCGACGGCGAAGTGCGAGTAGGGCACGTAGGCGTTCTTGCTGGCGGCCTCGGCGATGTCCATCAGCTCTCTGTCTGTCATGTTAATCCCCCTTTTTTACTTCCCCGAAGGTTATCTTCCATTCGGGTATGTTGTAGAAAATGTTGTTCGCGGTCACTTCTATGCCCGTTATGACGTTGCGGTGGGTTATAACCTCGTGGCGCTCGAAGCAGACGGGGACTATGGGCGCGGTGCTCACGATATAGCGCAGGAGCTCCGCGCATTTCGAGCTGCGGTCGAGGTCGGTGGCGGCGAGGAAGGCGTCTATGTACGCCGCGTAGTTCTCGTCGGCAATCTTGCCGTAGTTGAGGCTGCCGTTCTCCGTGAGGAGGGGGCTCAGGTCGAAGTCCGCGCCCAGCTTCACCTCGGCGTAATACATATCGAAGTCGCCGTCCGGCTTGCCGTCGGCGTCGTAGTCGCGCAGCTCGGCGATGTAGTCCGACCAGCTCAGCTCGCGCACGTTGACCTTCACGCCCAGCGTGCCGAGGCTGTCGGCGAGCAGCTTGCAGATGTCGCCCTTGCCGGCGCTCTCGGAGCAGACGATAATGTCGAGCTCGACGTCGTGCATGACGGAGTAGCTCACGTACTCCATGAGGCCGTCGTTGTCCATGTCCGAGAGCCCCGCGTTCGTCAGCACCTGAGCGCAGAGCTGGAGGTTGTAGTCCGCCGAGGCGGCTATGCTCTCGTCGTAGTACGGGCTCACGGGCGAGACGGGCAGGCTCGCGGGCACGGCGGCGTCGCGCATGAGCCCGGCGGCGGACTCGCGGTCGAGCGCGAGGGAGATGGCCGTGCGCATGGTCGGGTTGCTCATGAGCTCGCTCGACATATTGAAGCCGATGTAGTGCATATTGAGCGTATTGTACCAGCGCGTCTCAGTGTTGCCGCCGTAGCCGAGGTTGCTGGCGGCGGAGGCGTCGTTGGTGACGAGGTCTATATAGCTGTCCTCAAAGGCGGTGATGATGCTCTCCGCGCCGGTGTACTCCTTGAGGTAGATGCGCTCCACGGGCATATTGGCCCCGTAGCCGGAGAAGGCCTCGACATAGTCGGCCCCCTCGACGTACATATAGGGCCCCGTGCCCACGGGCCGGCTGTCGCCGGCGGAGCCGTCCTTCACGACCGGGACGGTCAGCAGGTACGGGAGCAGGCGGTTGGGCTTGGTCGTGGAGATATGGAAGGTGCGCGCGTCCGAGGCGCTCGCGCCGTACATCGTCGTGAAGCGGCCGGAATAGCGGCTCGTGCGGCGCGCGAGGGAGATGGAATAGGCGACGTCGTAGGCCGTGAGCTCGCTGCCGTCGTGCATCTTGATGCCCTCTTTGACGGTGAAGGTCCAGTAGGCCCCGTTCGCGCTGACCTCGTAGTCGTCCTCGATGATGCGGCTCGTGAGGTTGAAGTCGTCGTCGAGCTCGAAGACGTTGTCGAATACGAGCTGGCTCACGAGCAGGTTCGCCGAATTGCTCGTGGCGTAGGGGTTGAGGCTCTCGGAGCTCGAATAGTTGAGCGAGAAGACGGCGTCCGCCGCCTCGGCCACGCCCAGCTCCTCGCCCGGGAGCCCGGCGCCGCTCGTGGTGGGCTCGGGCAGCTCGGTCTCGGCCGCGCCGCAGGCGGCGAGGCCGAGCAGGGAGAGCGCCGCGAGCGCGAGCGCGATTAACTTTTTCATGCCCTCTCCCCCTCCTTTCCTCCGTCCGGGAAGCCGGCGGGCAGCAGCTCTATGGCGCTCACGCTGCTCCCGCGGGGCTCTCCGCGCTCGGCGCACCAGCGCGCGGACCACAGGAGGTCCGCGCCGCGGTCCTTCGTGCAGTCGCGGCAGGTGTCTATCCTCCCGGCCGGGACGCCCAGCTGCGCGAGCCGGGCGGAGACCGTCCCCGGGAGGTCTATCATGAATTTGCCGGGCCTCTCACCCGGCCGGATAAGGGCCGCGGCCGCGCCCCCGCCGAGCAGCCCCGTGAAGGCCGAGGCCACGTCGTCCCCGGTCTCGAAGCAGCAGCCGCCTATGGCCGGGCCGACGGCGGCGTGGATATTCCACGCCGAGGCGCCGAGGGCCTCCATGGCCGCAACGGCGTTCCCGAGTATGTCGGCGGCGGTGGAGCGCCAGCCGCAGTGCACGGCGGCGATGACCCCGGCGTCCGGGTCGCACATGAGCACGGGCGCGCAGTCGGCGGTGAAGATATAGAGCGGCAGCCCGGCCTCGGCGGTGACGAGCCCGTCGCACTCCTCTCCCCTCGCCGCGTCGTGGGCGCGGCGGTCGGCCATTGTCACGGTGCGCACCCGGGCCCCGTGCACCTGGCGCGTATAGGCCCCGCCGTCCGTGTCGCTGAAGCCGCAGCACCGGGCGAAGCGGGTGATGTTCTCGAGCCCTATACGGGCGTCGCAGCCCTCGCGCAGGGGGTCAAAATTGCCCCCGAGGCCCTCCGGGCAGCCCACGCGGGCGGAGAAGCCGTGCCTCACGCCCCGGAGCGAGAGCAGCCCGGACGAGGCGTAGACGCCGGCGGAGCCGCGCTCATAGTATCGCACGCCGGGGCGGCCGGCTGCGTTTGCCGCT
>DVKN01000164.1 GCA_018716005.1 Candidatus Scatomorpha stercoravium | reverse complement strand
CGCGGCCATCCTCGCGCGCTTCATGGAGCTGTAAGCGCAAAAAAATCCCGGCCCCCGCCATATACCGGCGGGGGCCGTTCCCTTTCAGCGTATGAAGTTCGTCGCGGCGCTCCGGTCGTTCACCGGCGGGACGACGCCGTTGGCGCGGCCGAGCGCTATGCATTTGAGGAGCCAGGCCATGTTCCGCGCGAGGTTGCGCATGGTCTGCATACCCTCGGCGTCGCGCTCCGCGTCGCCGGGGACGAGGCCGAAGACGTCGTTCCAGTATGTAGAGGAGACGACGGGCATCTGCGCGATGGTGAAGTACTTGTTTATTACGTCGATGCTCGCCACGCTCCCGGCGCGGCGGGCGACGGCCACGGCGGCGGCCGGCTTGTGCGCGTATCTGCCCTGGCCGCTGTAGAAGAGGCGGTCGAGGAAGCTGATAACCGCGCCGCCGGGCGAGGCGTAGTGGACGGGCGTGCCGACGATGAGGCCGTCCGCCGCGCGGAGCTTCTCCGCGAAGGCGTTGACGCCGTCGTCTATGACGCAGCGGCCGAGCTTTTCGCAGGCGCCGCAGCCGCGGCAGCCGCTGACGGGCTGCGTGCCGACGTCGGTGATTTCCGCCTCGACGCCGCAGCTGATGAGCTCGGCGGCGCAGGCCTCGAGGGCCGCGCGGGTGTTCCCGCGCGCGTTGGGGCTGCCGTTCAGGAGCAGGACCTTCATTATAATTCCTCCCTTGCGCCGCGCTCAGTCGGCGAAATAGTGCCAGACGCGGCCGTTGAATTCGCGCCTCGCGCGGCCGCGCTTCATGAGGTACTCGAGGTGGGCGGCCGTCTCGCCGACGGCGAACCACTTCTGGCTCAGCGGGAAATCCGCCCAGGAGTTGCTGCGCCCGTGGACGCGCCAGCTCATCTTGCCGGAGAGGTCGTAGGCCGTGAGGCCGGGGTTCGCGTCCATGATGTCCAGCATCTCGCGTATGCGCGCGCCGTGGTGCTCTATGATGGTGCCGATGCGCTCCGCCATCGTGCCGCTGACCCCGCGGTGCGCGGGCAGGGGGAGGCGCACGTCATATATGCTGACGTCCATCAGGCTGTGTACATAGTGGCCGAGGGGGTCGTCGAAGGCCGGCCAGGTGGTGATGTTGGGCGTTATGTCGAAGAGGACGTGGTCGCCGAGGAACATGGCCTTCGCGTCCTTGTCGTAGAGGCAGAGGTGGCCGGGCGTGTGGCCGGGCGTGGAGATGACCTCCAGCCTCCGCCCGCCGTAGGAGAGGATGTCGCCGTCCCCGACGTAGGTGAAGGGTATGGCGCGGTTGGGCGTGTATTTCATGCTCGGCGCGTCGTTGAAGTGCGATATCTCCTCGTCCGAGAAGCCGTCGCCGACGTATTCCTCGACGCGCACGGCGTCCGGGTGCTCGAGCCGCCTGAGCATTCGCTCGCCGTCCGTGCGGCTTATGAAGACCTTCGTGTTCGCGCCGGCTATGTCCGAGACGAGGCCGCTGTGGTCGGCGTGCATATGGGTGAGGAAGATGTCCGCGCGCTCCATGTCTATGCCTATCTCGTCGAGCCCGGTCCGCAGCGCCTCGAGGCACTCGGGCATGCGGAAGCCGGTGTCGATAACGAGCGAGCGGGCGTCGTCCTTGATGACGTAGGAGTTCAGGCACTTGAGCGGGTTCCCCGGCAGGGGCACGGGTATGGTGTAGATGTTGCCTTCGATTTGCGTATACATGGCGTCTCTCCGTTTCACGATGTTCTGAGTAATTCTATCACATTTTTCCGCCGCGGAACAGCCCCTGCCTGAAAATTTCAGCGTTTAAAAATTATCACGCCGGCAATCATCAGCGCCGCGCCCAGGGCCTTGCCCCAGCTGAGGGGGACCTTCTCCGTCCCGAGGAGGCCGAGCGCGTCTATGGCCGCCGCCGTCAGGAGCTGGCTCACCAGGATTACGCTCACCGCCACGGCCGGCGAGAGCGCGCGCATCCCCAGCATGACCGTGAGCGTTATGATGAGCCCGAGGACGCCGCCGAGCATATAGACGGGGCTTGTGTCCGCCAGCGCGGCGAAGGAGCCGTCGCGGTGGAATAAGAGCGCCGCCGCCGCGAGCACGGCCGCCGTCGCCTGCACGAAGGCGTTCGCCTCCGCCGTGCCCACGCTCTCGCCGAGGCGTGTGTTCATGACGCCCTGGACGCTCATCGCCGCCCCCGCGGCTATTGATATGAGGATGCCGAACAAATATGCTCCCGCCTTTCGTCATTTCGTCGAATCCGCCGGGGGCGGACACTTGCCGTTTCTCATTAAATTACACTTTACTCCGCGCGGCGGCTGTGGTATAAATAATGTACGCGGCATAAATACATTCGACCGCCGCTCAAAGACTCAGGAGGTGCCCCATGACAGGCAGGGACAAGCCGAAATACTATCTCGTGGAGGCCGGCGTCCTCCCCGAGGTCTTCACCAAGGTCACCGAGGCGCGCGAGCTGCTCGAGACGGGCGAGGTGCGCACCGTCGCCGACGCCGTCGAGCGCGTCGGGATTTCCCGCAGCGCCTTCTATAAATATAAGGACTCGGTTATGCCCTTCCGCGATATGCGCCAGGGCAGCATCGTCACGTTCAACGCGCTGCTGCGCGACAAAAAGGGCGTACTGAGCTCTCTGCTCGCTATTTTTGCCGACTCGGGCGCGAATATACTCACGATAAACCAGAGCATACCGACCAACGGCACGGCCTTCGTCACAATCTCCGCGATTACGGAGACGATGGCGATGGGCATGGACGAGCTCATCGCGGCCGCGAGGGCGCTCTACGGCGTCATACGCTTCGACGCCCTGGCCGGATAAGCAGCAGGGAGGGAGAGACATGGTAAAAGCAGCCGTACTCGGCTTCGGCGTCGTCGGCGGGGGCACCGTGGAGGTGCTCACGAAGAACCGCGACCTCATCGCCCGCAGGGCCGGGAGCGAGATTGAAGTAAAATACATCCTCTGCCGCCGCGCGAGGCCGGAGAGCCCCTTCGCGCAGCTCATTGTCCACGACATAGAGACGGTGGCGAACGACCCAGAGATAAAGGTCGTCGCCGAGTGCATAGGCGGGGCCACGCTCGCCTACGAATACGTGAAGCGCTGCCTCTCCGCCGGGAAGAGCGTCGTCACCTCGAACAAGGAGCTGGTGGCCGAGAAGGGCCTCGAGCTCACGCAGCTCGCGCGCAGGATGGGCGTGAACTTCCTCTTCGAGGCCAGCGTGGGCGGCGGCATACCGATACTGCGGCCGATATGCCAGTGCCTCGCCGCCAACGAGATAAGCTCCGTCTGCGGCATATTGAACGGCACGACGAACTACATCCTCACCGAGATGGTGCAGCTGGGCAAGAGCTTCGACCTCGCGCTGCGCGAGGCGCAGCAGAAGGGCTACGCCGAGGCCGACCCCACCGCGGACGTCGAGGGCATCGACGCCGGGCGCAAGATATGCATCCTCGCCGACCTCTGCTTCGGCAAGAACGTCTCGCCCTCCGCCATCACCACCGAGGGCATAACAAAGATAACCCCCGCCGACATCGAGTGCGCCCGCGCGCTGGGCTACAAGATAAAGCTCCTGGGCCGCGCGATGCGCACGGGGCCGAACTCCGTCACCGCCTTCGTCGCGCCGCACCTCATCAGCCGCGCCGCGCCGCTCGCGAACGTGGACGGCGTCATGAACGGCATCTCCGTGCGCGGCGACGCCGTGGGCGAGGCGATGTTCTTCGGCCCCGGCGCGGGCGCGCATCCCACGGCGAGCGCCGTGGCGGCGGACATAATAGACTGCGTGCGCGACCCGAAGACGCGCACCTACACCGGCTGGTGGCCCTCCGAGCCCGGCTACGTCACGCCGCCGGACAAGATAAGCTGCCGCTGGATGCTGCGCACGGATTCGCCCCTCGCGGATATTGCCGCCGCCTTCACCGGCGTCAGGTTCATAAACGCGCCGAACGCCCCCGCGGGCGAGTACGCCTTCGTCACCGGCTATATGTCCGGCGAGGAGCTGGCCGCGAAGACCGCCGGGATGAACGTCCTCGCGCGCTACCGCGTGCTGGACTGACGCATATACTGATAAGTAAGGCGGGAGCCTTTCAATAGTCAATGGAGGGGTATAACCCATGCTCATAGTACAGAAATTCGGCGGCAGCTCCGTCGCGAACGCCGACAGGGTCCGCCATGTGGCCGGGATAATCGCGGACAGCTACGTCGAGGGCCACGACATCGTCGTCGTCCTCTCCGCCCAGGGCGACACCACCGACGAGCTCATAGAGAAGGCGCGCGAGCTCAACCCGCGCCCGAGCAAGCGCGAGATGGACGTATTGCTCTCCACCGGCGAGCAGCAGAGCGTCGCGCTCATGGCCATGGCCCTCGAGGCGATGGGCCTGCCCGTCGTCTCGCTCACCGGCTGGCAGGTGCGCATGGAGACGAACGGCGCCTACGGCAGCGCGCGCATCATGCGCGTCTCCACCGAGCGCATACGCCGCGAGCTCGATAAGCGCCGCATAGTCATAGTCGCGGGCTTCCAGGGCGTCGACCGCAACGACGACATCACCACCCTCGGCCGCGGCGGCTCGGACACCACCGCCGTCGCCATCGCCGCCGTGCTGCACGCGGACAAATGCCAGATATTCACCGACGTCGAAGGCGTCTACACCGCCGACCCCAGGAAGGTCGCCGGGGCGCGCAAGCTGGACGAGATAACCTACGACGAGATGCTCGAGCTCGCGAGCCTCGGCGCGCAGGTGCTCATGAACCGCTCCGTCGAGCTAGCCAAGCGCTACGGCGTCATAATCGAGGTGCTTTCCAGCATGGTGCGGAAGCCCGGCACAAAAGTTAAGGAGGTCGCAAAGAGAATGGAAGAGATGAAGATAAGCGGCATAGCGAAGGACAACAACGTCGCCCGCCTCGCCGTCGTCGGCGTGCCCGACGAGCCCGGCATGGCCTTCCGCGTTTTCAACACCATGGCCCGCGCGAGGATAAACGTCGACATCATCCTCCAGAGCTACGGCAAGGAGGGCACGAACGACATCAGCTTCACCGTCCCCTACGAGGACGCCGAGCGCGCCGCCGCGGCCCTCGAGGAGCTCAAGGAGAGCATAGGCTACGACCACCTGAGCGTCGACACGAACGTCTGCAAGGTCAGCATCGTCGGCGCGGGCATGATGAGCGCCTCCGGCATCGCCGCGCTCATGTTCGAGGCCCTCTACGACGCGAAGATAAACATCCAGATGATTTCCACGAGCGAGATAAAGGTCAGCGTCCTCATAGAGAAGGCCTACGCCGACCAGGCAGTGCAGGCAATCCACAACAAATTTTTTGGATAATAACACCCGCTGATAACGGCTCGGGAGGCGAAGCGCTGTGTACGAACTCATAAGGATAACGGATAGGTCTTGGTACATCGACTGCCCCGCGAAGATTGGCGTTTACGACGCCGGGGACGGCGTCTATATCGTCGACGCGGGCTCGGATAAGGACGCGGGCCGGCGCGTGCGCAAGGCGCTCGACGAGCAGGGCTGGAAGCTGCGCGGCATACTCGTCACGCACTCGAACGCCGACCACATCGGCGGCTGCCAGTACTTGCAGCGGCAGACGGGCTGCAAGATTTTTGCGCCCGGCATAGAGGCGCAGTTCACGCGCGCGCCCATGCTCGAGCCGAGCTTCCTCTTCGGCGCGTACCCGCCGAAGCCGCTCAGGCACAAGTTCCTCCTCGCCCAGCCGAGCGACTGCCTCGATGTGACGGACGCGGAATTCCCCGGGGACGTGCGGGTTATCCCCCTGCCCGGGCACTTCTTCGACCAGTGCGGCTATATGACGCCCGACGGCACGGCCTATATCGCCGACTGCGTCTCGAGCCCCGAGACGCTCTCGAAATACGTCTTTCCCTTCGTCTACGACGTCGCCGCATACCTCGACACGCTCGATAAGCTGCCCGGCCTCGGCGCGAAGCACTATGTGCCCGCCCACGCCGCGCCCTGCGAGGACATCACGGAGCTCGCGGAGCTCAACCGCCGCCACATCGAGCGCGTGGCCGAGCTCATACTCCAGCTCTGCGTCGAGCCGCGCGGCTTCGAGGAGATATTGAAGCTCGCCTTCGACGAGTGCTCCCTCACGCTGGACTTCCAGCAGTACGTGCTCGTGGGCAGCACGATAAAGAGCTTCCTCGCCTGGCACCTCGATAACGGCCGCGTCACCGCCGAATTTACGGATAACCGCCTGCTCTGGCGCAGGCTCTGAGCAGAATATGGAACAAAAGCGCCTCCTTCCTCGTCCGGTCAATATACGACCGAACGCGAAGGAGGCCTTTTCATGCAGACATTCCTGCGCTATTTCAATAGCGCTCTGCCGCTGCTGGGCGCGGCGCTCATACTGGGCGCGGCGGCGTACTTCATAGCCCTCGCGGCGCTCAAACGGCACGGGGCGCGGCTTTCGGGCGCGTGGAAGCTCTGGCTCTTCGTGAGCGCGGTCTATGTCTTCTCGCTCGTCATGCTTCTCGTCGTGCGCGGGGAGGGCTTCTCGCTCGAGGGCATGGGCTGGTACAGCCTCGACCTCTTCCACGAGTACCGCTCGCTCGCGCGGAGCTTCACGGCCAACGCGTTCATAAACATACTGATGAACATCCTCATCTTCCTGCCCTTCGGCTTCCTCTTCGCCCTGCCCTTCGGCGAGAGCAAAAGGCGCTGGCTGGTGCTCCCGCTCGGCCTTATGGCGACGCTTGCCGTCGAGCTCATACAGTTCGCGGCGCGCAGCGGGATAGCGGACGTGGACGATATCTTCAATAACTCCCTCGGCGTCCTCTGCGGCTTCGCCCTCGCTCGCGCGGCGCTCAATATCCGCGCCAAACGCGGCGGGAGGGCCGCGCTCTGCGCGCTCGCGGCGCTCGTTTTCCTCTCGCCGCCCTTCGTCGCCTGGGGTGTCTCGGCCGCCTCGCCCTACGGCGTCAGCGGCTATCAGACCGGCGGCCGCGCGCCACTGACGGACGAGATAAGCTTCTCCGGCGAGGCCCTCGCCTTCCTCGACGCCGCGCCTGAGACTTACGAATACTATTCCACGCCCGGCGGGACGCTCGACGACGCGCGCGAGTGCGCCTCGGCCTTCTTCGCGCGCTTCGGCACGGCGATTGAGACGGAGGACCTCTACGACGACATGGCCTATTTCCGCGACGGGCCGCGCTACGTCAGCTACCACTACGCCGGGCCGGTCGTCGAATACTGCGCCTCCGGCGAGGCGGAGCCCACGGAGGAGGGCCTGCGCGCGCTGCTGGGGGATTGGGGCCTCGACCTGCCCGGGGCCGCCGTGCTTGAGGAGCTCGGCCGGGAGAGCTATCGCTTCTCCCTCGCGCCCGGGAACGGACGCGGCGGAACCGTGGATATCGACCTGCACGGCTCCGCCATACGGGTCACATACTCAATCTTCGAGCTCACGCCCGCGGGTGGGGCCGCGATGCTCTCGACGGATGAAATTGCGGCGCAGCTGCGCCGCGGGGCCTACGCCGGCTGGGTCGAGGACCCGGACGCCCCGCAGGAGATAGCTTCCGCCGCCGTCGAGTACGAGCTCGACAGCAAGGGTGTCTGCCGCCCGCTCCTGCGCCTGGACTTCGGCCCCGGCGATCTGTACCTCGACCTGCCCGCAGCATGAGAAATCCCCGGGATTCGCGCGAATCCCGGGGATGTTTTTACGAGAGCTCTTTCGAAAGATTCTTCGGCATTTCATTTTGGGCCATCCCTCTTAAGAAAAACAGCTTATAAGACATTTCACTCTCCCTTTGATATATTTCCTATTGTGTGAAAAAGGCCCGGAACCTTCCGTTCCGGGCCTTTCGTTCAGTGCTGCATGAACCTCGCGAGGAAGTCGCGGGTTTCCTGTTTTTCGGGGGACTTGAACATCTGCTCGGGGCTGCCCTGCTCGCAGATGACGCCGTCCTTCATGAAGACGACGTTCGCGGAGACGTCGCGGGCGAAGGCCATCTCGTGCGTGACGACGAGCATGGTCATGCCCTCCTCGGCGAGCGAGCGCATGACGGTGAGCACCTCGCCGACCATCTCGGGGTCGAGCGCGCTCGTCGGCTCGTCGAAGAGCAGTATCTCGGGGTTCATGGCGAGCGCGCGGGCAATGGCGACGCGCTGCTTCATGCCGCCGGAAATCTGGCGCGGCTTGGCCTTTATGAAGGGGGCCATGCCGACGCGCTCGAGGTACTTCATCGCCGTCTCGCGGGCCTCGGCCTCGGAGCGCTTGAGCACCTTCATCTGGCCGACCATGCAGTTCTTGAGCACGGTCATGTTGTCGAAGAGGTTGAAGCTCTGGAAGACCATGCCGACCTTGGCGCGGTAGGCGTTGGGGTTGACCTTGCCGTTAATGACGCTCTCGCCGTGGAAAATGACGTCGCCGCTCGTGGGCGTCTCGAGCAGGTTGATGCACCTCAGCAGCGTGCTCTTGCCGGAGCCGGAGGCGCCGATTATGCTGGTGACGTCGCCGGGGCGGACGTCGAAGTCTATGTCGCGCAGCACCTCGTT